>JBAPMW010000059.1:0-4299 GCA_049278815.1 Hyphomicrobiaceae bacterium | reverse complement strand
GTGTGCAGCGGCACGCGGCCCTCGCGGTACCACTCCATGCGCGCGATCTCGGCGCCGCCCAGGCGGCCGGAGCAGTTGATGCGGATGCCGAGCGCGCCAAGCCGCAGCGCCGACTGCACCGAGCGCTTCATGGCGCGGCGGAACGCAACGCGGCGTTCCAGCTGCTGGGCGATGGCCTCAGCCACCAGCACGGCGTCGATCTCGGGCTTCCTGACCTCGACGATGTTGAGGTGCACCTCCGAGGAGGTGAGCTTGGCGAGCTCGGACCGCAGCTTCTCGATGTCGGCGCCCTTCTTGCCGATCAGCACGCCGGGGCGGGCCGTGTGCACCGTCACCCGGCACTTCTTGTGCGGGCGCTCGATCACCACCTTGGAGATGCCGCCGGCGCGACGCTGCTTCAGGATGTGCTCGCGGATCGCCATGTCCTCGTGCAGCAGCCTGCCGTACTCGCCACGGCTGGCGAACCAGCGGCTGTCCCAGGTGCGGTTGATGCCGATGCGCAGCCCGATCGGATTGACCTTGTGACCCATTACGCGGTCTCCTCCGCATCTGCCTCTGCCGGCGCCCGCACCTCTTTGACCACCACGGTCAGCTGCGCGAACGGCTTCTCGATCGGGCTCATCTTGCCGCGGCCGCGGGCGTGGAAGCGCCGCATCACCAGGTTCTTGCCCACATACGCCTGGCTCACGACCAGGTCGTTCACGTCGAGGCTGTGGTTGTTCTCGGCGTTGGCGACGGCCGACACCACGCACTTGCGCACGTCCTGCGCGATGCGCTTGCGCGAGAACGCCAGATCCGCCAACGCCACGTCCACCTTCTTGCCACGGATCAACTGCGCGACGAGGTTGAGCTTCTGCGGGGAAACCCGAAGGTTCCGCACCACGGCTCGCGCCTCGGTCTCAGCGAGCATCCGCTCTCGTTTTGGCTTACCCATCTCGTTCCGCCTATCTGGCCGCCTGTCTCGCCGCCTCGCGCTCGCCCGGCCCGCTTTCGCAGGCATCAAGCGCGTCACCTGCCCTTGCTCGCCTTCTTGTCGCCGCTGTGGGAATGGAACGTCCGCGTCGGCGAGAACTCGCCGAACTTGTGGCCGATCATGTCCTCGGTGACGTTCACCGGCACGAACTTGAGCCCGTTGTAGACGCCGAACGTCAGCCCCACGAACTGCGGCAGGATGGTGGAGCGCCGGCTCCAGATCTTGATCACCTCGTTGCGGCCGCCGGACCGCACCCTGTCCGCCTTCTTGAGCAGGTAGCCGTCGACGAACGGGCCCTTCCAAACCGAGCGTGCCATGTTGAGAGCCCTCTACTTCGCCTTGCTGCGCGGACGCACGATGAACTGATCCGTCGCCTTGTTCTTGCGGGTCTTGGCGCCCTTGGTCGGCTTGCCCCAGGGCGTAGCCCAGTGCTTGCCGCCGCCGGTGCGGCCGCCGTTGGGGTGGTCGACCGGGTTCATGGCTATCGACCGCACCGTCGGGCGGGTGCCCCGCCAGCGCGTGCGGCCGGCCTTGCCGGTCGACTCGTTCATGTGGTCGGCGTTGGAGACGGCGCCCACCGTCGCCATGCACTCCGCGCGCACTCGCCGCGTCTCGCCCGAATTGAGGCGCAGCATCGCCCAGCCGGCATCGCGGCCAGCGAGCGAAGCGTAGGTGCCGGCCGAGCGCGCCAGCTTGCCGCCACCGCCGGGCTTGAGCTCGATGTTGTGCACGATCGTGCCGACGGGCAGCGAGCCGAGCTGCATGGCGTTGCCGTTCTTCACGTCGGTCTTGATGCCGGAGATCACGGTGTCACCCACGGCGACGCGCTGCGGCGCCAGGATGTAGGCGAGCGTGCCGTCCGTGTACTTGATGAGCGCGATAAACGCCGTGCGGTTGGGGTCATACTCCAGCCGCTCGACCTTGGCCGGCACGTCGTGCCTGGTGCGGCGGAAGTCGATCTTCCGGTAGGTCTGCTTGTGGCCGCCGCCGATGTGGCGCGTGGTGATGCGGCCGTGGACGTTGCGCCCGCCGGTCTTGGTCTTGCCCTCGGTCAACATCTTGACCGGCGCACCCTTGTACAAGCCGCTGCGGTCCACCAGCACGAGCTGGCGCAGGCCGGGGCTGGTCGGGCGGTATGTTCTCAGTGCCATGGCCCAATCCTCACAAACTTGCTCACAGCCCCGTCGTCACGTCGATGCTGTGACCCTCTTCCAGGGTCACGATGGCGCGCTTGGTGTCGCTCTGGCGCGCGACGATGCGCCGGAACGCCTTCATCTTGCCCTTCCGCACCTGGGTGTTGACGGCCCTCACCTTCACGCCGAACAGCTGTTCGACGGCGGCCTTGATCTGGGGCTTGGTCGCGTCCTTCGCCACCTTGAAGACCACCTGGTTGAACTCCGACACGTGGGTGGACTTCTCGGTGATGGCCGGCGCGATGATGAGATCGTGCGGGTCTTTCTTCTTCTTGCTCATTTGAAGCGCGCCTCCAGCGCCTCCAGCGCCGCCTTGGTCAGCACCAGGCGCTTGCGCCGCAGGATGTCGTAGACGTTGATGCCCTGCACGGGGAGCACGTCGATGTTGGGGATGTTGCGCGCCGCCCTGGCGAAGCCGACCTCGATCTCGGCACCGTCGATGATCAGCGCGTTGGTGAGGTCGAGCCTCTCGAAGGCCTGCTTGAGCCCCTTGGTCTTGCCGTCGGCCGACTCCGCCTTTTCCAGCACCAGCACCTCGCCGGCCTTGGCCTTGGCGGAGAGCGCATGCCTGAGCGCCAGCGCCCGCACCTTCTTGGGCAGCTCGATGGCATGGCTCCTGGGCTTCGGCCCGAACGCCTTGCCGCCGCCGCGGAACTGCGGCGCTCCCTTGTCGCCGTGACGCGCCCCGCCGGTGCCCTTCTGGCGGTACATCTTCTTGCCCGTGGTGGTCACCTCCGAGCGGTCCTGGACGTGATGCGTGCCCGCCATGCGCTTCAGGAGTTGATAGCGCACCATGCGGTGGATCAGGTCCTTGCGCGGCTCCAGGCCGAAGATGGCATCGGCCAGCTCCACCTCGCCGGCGCTGCCGGCCTCGAGCGTCTTGACCTCGGCTCTCATGACCTCGCCTCTCCCTCGGGAGCCGCAGCCTCGGGCTTGTGGAACGCGCCGGGCCTGGGCGCACCCTCGGGCAGCGCCTTCTTCACCGCGTCCTTCACCAGCACCCAGTTGCCCTTGACGCCAGGCACCGCGCCGCGCACCAGGATCAGGCCCTTGTCCTTGTCGGTGGCGACCACCTCCAGGTTCTGGGTGGTCACCCGCTCGGCGCCCATGTGGCCGGCCATCTTCTTGCCCTTGAACACCTTGCCGGGGTCCTGGCGCTGGCCGGTGGAGCCGTGGCTGCGGTGCACCACCGAGACGCCGTGGGTGGCGCGCAGGCCGCGAAAGTTCCATCGCTTCATGGGGCCCTGGAAGCCCTTGCCCTGGCTGGTGCCAGCGATGTCGACGAACTGGCCCTTCACGAAATGGTCGGCGGTGATCTCCGCGCCCACCTCGATCAGGTTGTCCGGGCTCACGCGGAACTCGGCGACCTTGCGCTTGGGCTCCACCTTGGCCTTGGCGAAATTCTCGCGCTCCGCCCGCGGCACCTTGCCCGGCTTGCGTGTGCCCGCGCCGAGCTGCACCGCGGTGTAGCCGTTCTTCTCGTCCGTGCGCTGGGCAACGACCTGCACTTTGGCGAGCTTGAGCACCGTCACGGGGATGTGCTCTCCCGCCGCCGTGAAGATGCGGGTCATTCCCACTTTCTGCGCGATCACCCCGGAGCGCATGGCCTGCGTTCCTTTCCTTACAGCTTGATCTCAACGTCGACGCCGGCCGCCAGGTCGAGCTTCATGAGCGCATCGACCGTCTGCGGCGTCGGATCGACGATGTCGAGCAGCCGCTTGTGCGTGCGCATCTCGAACTGCTCGCGGCTCTTCTTGTCGATGTGCGGCGAGCGGTTGACCGTGAAGCGCTCGATCCGCGTCGGCAGCGGGATGGGCCCGCGCACCTCTGCGCCGGTACGCTTCGCCGTATTGACGATCTCGCGCGTGGACGCATCGAGCACGCGATGGTCGAACGCCTTGAGGCGGATTCTTATGTTCTGACTTTGCATGGTACCCCGCTCGCCCAAACGCCCAGATCTTCCAAAGCAAGGAGCGCCCGATTTGCCGGGCGCCCCTGTGGCCTCTCCTACTCGATGATGCTGGTGACGACGCCGGCACCGACGGTGCGACCGCCCTCGCGGATGGCGAAGCGCAGCTTCTCCTCCATGGCGATCGGCGTGATCAGCTCGATCGTCACGGCAATGTTGTCGCC
>JBAPMW010000058.1:0-2042 GCA_049278815.1 Hyphomicrobiaceae bacterium | reverse complement strand
TCGCCTTGGTGGCCTTGCGGTGCCACAGGAACGAGCGGAAGGGCGCCACGCCGGTGCCTGGCCCCACCATGACGATGGGCGCGGCGCCGTCCTTCGGCAGGGCGAACGCGTGCGCCTTCTGGATGTAGGCCTTCACGCGGGCGCCGGGCTGCAAGCGATCGGCCAGGAAGGTGGAGGCAACACCCAGTCGCCGCCGTCCCGCGATGTCGTAGCGCACGCCGTCAACCGTCAGATGCAGCTCACCCGGCGTGGTGAGCGGGCAGGAGGCGATGGAGTAGAGGCGCGGCTGCAGCGGGTCGAGGCATTCCACGAACGCTTCCGGATCGGGATGCGCCAGCGCGAATTTCTCCAGCACGCCGAGCACATCTAGGGTGGCGGCGTCGCCGTCGGGGTCCTCGCCCTTGGCGAGCGCCTTGGCTTTCTGGCGCCGCTCGCCGCCGACGAGATAGCTCATCAGCTCGAACAGCATGTCGGGGGCCAGGCCCAGCGAATAGTCCTCGATGAGGGCCTCTCGGATGGGCTTGCCCCCGATGGGGAAGTCGGGCGGCGCGCGGAGCGCCGCGCGGACGGCCTCGGCCAGCGCCGGGTCGTTGCGGGGATAGATGCCGAAACTGTCGCCCGGCGCGTACCTGAGCCCGCAGCCGGCGATGTCGAGCACGACGTGACGGGTGTCCTTCTGCGAGCCCTTGCCATTGAGGCGTGTCGCCATGGTGAATATGGCTTCGACGGGGGTGTCTCGGGTGCCGGGCTCGGCGGCTTTGGGCTCCGCCGGTGCGGCGTCGGCTTTGGCTGGCATGGGCGCTGCCGGCGTCTCCTCCAGCAGCCGCTTGAGCATGCGGCTCGTTTCCTTGCCGCCGGGGACGCACAGGTTGAGCTTGATCTCCTTGCCCTCGGCGATGGCCTCGGAATAGGTCTCGCACAGATAGCCGCACTGGCCGCAGTCCTGCTGCGCCATGGCGGCGAACAGGCGGCGCGGCAGCGGTTTGCCCTCGGCGAGCTGCATGCGCTCGTCGATTGGCATGGCGGCATCGTGCCACGGCGCGCCGTCGTCCTCGCTCAGCGCCTTGGGGGCAGCGTCGGGCATGGCGCCGCCGAGCGCGGTTGCCCCGGCCTTGGCGTCGAGCGACAGGAGGCCCGCGAAGAAGCCGTTGAGCCAGGCGCGCTGCTCGGGGCTGAACGGCGCGCCCTCCGGAATCGTCGAGGGGGCTTGCGTCCCTTGCCCCAAGCGATGCGCGGATCCCCCTCCCCCTTGTGGGGAGGGGTTAGGGGTGGGGGGAACCCCAAACCTCGATGTTCTGCAATCCCCCCCACCCTGTCCCTCCCCCGCAAGGGGGGAGGGGACGCCTACAGAAGGGGAGGCGGATGCTGGAAGCGGCGTTTGAAGCGTCATGCCGCCGCCTCGCTGCCAACGCTCTCGACAATGGCTTTGAGCGCGCCCACTTGACGCCGCCTCGTGAAAGTCAGGAACGTCTCGTTGGTCTGGCGATGCGCGAGATAGGCCTTGAGGATGCGCTCGACCAGCCGTGGGCAGTCCTCCGCCTTCACGTCGCGGTAGAGCTCGCGCGCGATCCCCGCATCGGGGCCGAAGCCGCCACCGACGTAGACGTGGAAGCCCTCGACCGTATCCTCGCCGGCCTCATCCATCGGCACGCGGCACGCCAGCATGCCGATGTCGCCGATGTAATGCTGCGCGCAGGAATGCGGGCAGCCGGTGAGATGGATGTTGATGGGGCTGTCGAGGGCCACGCGCGGCTCCACCCATTCGGCAATGGCGGTGGCCGTGCCCTTGGTATTGGCGAGCGCGAACTTGCAGCCTGTGTTGCCGGTGCAGGCAATCAAGCCGGCGCGGATGCTGCTGGCCTTGCTGGTGAGACCGATCTCCTGGAGGCACGTCTCCAGCAGCGTCGCATTCTCCTCGGCAACGCCGGAGATGAGCAGGTTCTGCCACACGGTGAGGCGGATATCCCCGTCGCCCAGCTCGCGCGCGATTCTTGCGAGCCCGCGCATCTGCTCACACGTCATCTTGCCGACGGACAGCACCA
>JBAPMW010000057.1:0-3786 GCA_049278815.1 Hyphomicrobiaceae bacterium | reverse complement strand
CCCACCCCTAACCCCTCCCCACAAGGGGGAGGGGAATCCGCGCGCCACTTGCGGGCAGGCCACTCCCACCCCATCACCCAACTCGAGTACGCCCGCGCCGGCGTCGTCACCAAGGAGATGATCTACGTCGCGCACCGGGAAAACCTGGGGCGCAAGGCCGCGCTGGCCCGCGCCAAGGCGGCGCTGGGCGACGGCGAAAGCTTCGGCGCCGCCACCCCCGAGCACATCACGCCGGAATTCGTGCGCGACGAGATCGCGCGCGGGCGCGCCATCATCCCGGCCAACATCAACCACGCGGAATTGGAGCCGATGATCATCGGCCGCAACTTCCTGGTGAAGATCAATGCCAACATCGGCAACTCGGCCGTCACCTCCTCGGTGGAAGAGGAGGTGGAGAAGATGGTGTGGGCCATCCGCTGGGGCGCCGACACCGTGATGGACCTCTCCACCGGCCGCAACATCCACACCACGCGCGAGTGGATCCTGAGGAACTCCCCCGTGCCCATCGGCACGGTGCCGATCTACCAGGCGCTGGAGAAGTGCGACGGCGATCCCGTCAAGCTCACCTGGGAGCTCTACCGCGACACGCTGATCGAGCAGTGCGAGCAGGGTGTGGACTACTTTACGATCCACGCCGGCGTGCGCCTGCGCTACGTGCCGCTCACCGCCAGCCGCGTCACCGGGATTGTCTCCAGAGGCGGCTCGATCATGGCCAAGTGGTGCTTGGCCCACCACAAGGAGAGCTTCCTCTACGAGCGCTTCGAGGACATCTGCGACATCATGCGGGCCTACGATGTGAGCTTCTCGCTGGGCGACGGCCTGCGCCCCGGCTCCATCGCCGACGCCAACGATGCCGCCCAGTTCGCCGAGCTGGAGACGCTGGGCGAGCTCACCAAAATCGCCTGGGCGAAGGGCTGCCAGGTCATGATCGAGGGCCCCGGCCACGTGCCGATGCACAAGATCAAGATCAACATGGACAAGCAGCTCAGCGTCTGCGGCGAGGCCCCGTTCTACACGCTGGGGCCGCTCACCACCGACATCGCGCCGGGCTACGACCACATCACGTCCGGCATCGGCGCCGCCATGATCGGCTGGTTCGGCACCGCCATGCTCTGCTACGTGACACCCAAGGAGCACCTGGGGCTCCCCGACCGCGACGACGTGAAGACCGGCGTCATCACCTACAAGATCGCCGCCCATGCCGCGGATCTGGCGAAAGGGCACCCGGCGGCGCAGCTGCGCGACGATGCCCTCAGCAAGGCCCGCTTCGAGTTCCGCTGGGAGGACCAGTTCAACCTCTCGCTCGACCCCGACACCGCGCGCAGCATGCACGACGAGACCCTCCCCAAGGAGGCCCACAAGGTCGCCCACTTCTGCTCCATGTGCGGTCCCAAGTTCTGCTCCATGGAGATCACCCAGCAGGTGCGGGACTATGCGGCGAAGCTGAACGAGCGGGGCGTGGAGCTGGACAAGGCGACGACGGTGGTCGATCCGGAGTCCGGCATGGCCGAGATGAGCCAGAGGTTCCGCGACATGGGCGGGGAGGTGTATGTGGATGCGGAGAAGGTGAAGGCGGCCAACAAGGCTCTGGGTTAACAGCATGTGGTGGTGCCAGACCGGCGCGGCTGGCACCATCCGCCCGCGGCATCAGGGTTGAACAAACAGAGTACGCGTGCTAAAGAGGCGCACATGAGCACGCTGGCGCAGCGAAAAATGACCGTCGACGAGTTCCTGGCATGGGCCGAGGGGCGGGAAGGCCGCTGGGAGCTCTACAACGGGGTGCCCTACCAGATGGCTCCAGAGCGGACGCGACATGGCGAGGTCAAGTTCGCGGTGCAGCTCACCTTGCTTCGGGCCATCCAGAAGGCTGGCCTACAATGCCACATGCTGCCCGACAGCTCGGGAGTTCGCATCTCGCGTCACGTCATGCACATACCCGACGCCCTGGTCTACTGCGGGCCGAAGCTGCCAGGCGACGCCATCGAGGTCCCCAATCCGATTATCGTGGCCGAGGTGGCCTCGCCCTCGACGCGCAGGTTCGACGACACCGTCAAGCTCAACGGCTATTTCAGCCTGCCGAGCGTGCACCACTATCTGATCGTCGACCCGGAAGGCCCGCCCGCGGTCCATCACGCCCGCCAGGCCGACGGAACGATTCTGAGATCTCTCGTCCATGAAGGTGTCCTGACGCTGTCGCCGCCGGGGCTTGATCTGGGCGTGGCGGAGCTGCTCGCGGCAGCGGTGTAAGGCCCATGTGGCCCACTGGGTCTGACACCAACGCGGGGATGAAAGAGGCACTCGCGCAGCCGAGATGTTCCCCAAGTTTCGCGACATGGGCGGGCAGGTGTATGTTGATGCGGAGAAAACCAAGCCCCTCCCCCTTCGTCCTCCCAGCGCCGCTCGCAAGCGAACAGCGCGAGCGGGACTGGAGCCCGGCGTATTCCGGGGCCAGGACCCGATCCCCTGGACGCTTGCCCGCGGGACGGATCGCGGGGCACGATGGAAGCCGGTGGCGCCAGCATCGCCGCAACAACCAAGCCTGCTCGGGGGAAACGAACCATGTCGCACGATCCGCAATGGGCCTACATCGGTCGCCGCACGCTGATGGCGCGGCTGCTGGCGCTGGCATCCTCGGTGCCGGTGGTGGCGATGGGCGCGCGCAGCGCCGCCGCACAGCCGGGCAGCGCGCCCGCAGCGTCCGGCAGCTTCGCCTTCGGCGTCCTGGGGGACATGCCCTATACGCGCAGGCAGGAGGAGGAGTACGCGCGCGTGCTCGCCCAGATCAATGCGCGCGACCTCGCCTTCGTCGCCCACGTCGGCGACATGGTCACCGATCCGAGGCCTTACGAGCGCAATCCCAAAGCGGCCCGGCAGCCCGCAACCGATGAGAACTACGCCTATGTGCTCGACACGTTCAACTCCTGCAGGCATCCGCTGATCCTGACGCTCGGTGACAACGATTGGGCCGACGTGGTCGAGTTCAAGACCGTCCAGGTCGATCCCCTGGAGCGGCTTGCAAAGGTCCGGTCGCTGTTCTACGCGGATCCCAATCGCAGCCTCGGCGCGCGCACCATCGCGCTCGAAAGCCAGGCCGGCGATGCCGAGCACAACACTTATATCGAGAACCGCATCTGGTCGCACCGCGGCGTCACCTTCGCCACCCTCCACATCATCGGCAGCAACGACAATTCCAGGCGCACGCCCGCGCTCGTTGCCGAGCACCAGACGCGCAAGGCCGCCAACATCGCGTGGCTCAGGAAGGCGTTCGCGCGGGCGAAGGCCGATGGCAGCCTCGGCCTCGTTCTCATCTCGCACGCCAACCCCGGCTTCGAGAACTTCTGGCCCGCGAGCTACATCGGGCGCTATTTCCGCATGTTCCACGGCACCAAGCTGCCGAACCCGGTGCCGGCTTCCGCCTACGACGACTACGTGCGGATCCTGGCGGAAGAGGTGGAGAGCTACGGCAAGCCCACCGTGCTGTTCCACGGCGACACGCACCTGTTCCGCATCGACAAGCCGCTGTTCAGCGCCAAGACCAGGCGGCCGTTCGAGAATTTCACGCGCGTCGAGACCTTCGGCTGGCCGGATTCGCACTGGGTCCATGTCGCCGTCGATCCGGCCAATCCGGAGCTGTTCACCTGCACGGCGCAGATCGTGCCGGGCAACCGGCTGCACCACATGTGAGCCCACCCCTGCCGCGGAGCGCCGCGGCAGGGGTGGGCAGGTCTACGTGGCGCCGACGAACGAGGGCCGCGAACAAGGCGCTGGGGTAGGTTGCGTCAGAGG
>JBAPMW010000056.1:0-3655 GCA_049278815.1 Hyphomicrobiaceae bacterium | reverse complement strand
GCGTTGATGGTCTCCACTTGGCCGGGGTGGATGGCCATCTTGCCCGTAAAGCCGTCCCGGGCGGCGGCCTGGCACTCGAGCCGCAGGCCCTCGGTGTCGCGCAGGCTCACGAACACAGTGTCGATGGCCGCCACGCCGGCCGCCGCTGCGGCAAACAGCGTGAGATCGCGCGCCAGGCGGTAGGGCGAGGTCCAGGTGCGGCCGTCGGCCTCGCGGTTGCTGTAGCTGCCGATCACGGCGGACAGGTCCTCGGCGCCCCAGGTCAGCGCCTCCAGGCGCGAGCTGGAATCCACGTAGGTGTGGAGCTGGAACAGCGCGATGGGCGTCTCGGTGGCGATGGCGACGATGCGCGTCGATCCGGTGGGAACGCCCATGTGCTCCTCCTGGTAGCGCAGGGCGAGCGAGAGCTTGTGCACCTCGTCGCCCGAGCGCGGCTTGGGGAGAAAGACGCCGTCGGGCTGCGCGCCGATCACGCCGGCGATGTCGTCCTGCCACAGGCCGGTGTCCAGCGCGTTGATGCGCACGTAGAGGCGCGGGCGGCTCTCCTTCGGGCGGGTCTCGGCGATGTACTGCGCGGCCAGCGTGCGCGCCGCCGCCTTGCGCGAGGTGCTCACCGCATCCTCCAGGTCGAGGATCAGCCCGTCGGCACCGCTGGCGAGGCCCTTGGCAAGCTTCCTCTCGTCGTCGGCCGGAATGAACAGCAGCGAGCGCATCGCATCACGCCTTTTCACGCCTGGGGTCGCTTGCGCATCATGGCCTGGCGCCGGCATTCGGCCACCACCTCGCCGCGCTGGTTGATGGCCTTGTGCAGGAGCTCGACGATGCCGGCGTCGGGACGTGAGCGGGTCTCGCGCCGGGTGAGCACCTCCGTCGTCACGTGGATCGTATCGCCGTGGAACACGGGCTTGGGGAACCTCACGTCCGTCATGCCGAGGTTGCCGATGGTGGTGCCGAGCGTGGTATCGTTGACCGAGATGCCAATCATCAACCCCAGCGTGAACAGGCTGTTGACCAGCGGCTTGCCCCACTCGGTCTTGCTGGAGAAGTCATGGTCGATGTGCAGGGGCTGCGGGTTGTGGGTGAGGCAGGAGAACAGCGTGTTGTCCATCTCCGTGACGGTACGCCGGATGGCGTGCTCGAACACGCGTCCGATTTCGAAGTCCTCGAGATAGAGACCTGCCATGGCCCCAGCCTTCCTGTTGTGTCGTACCTGCCTGCGGCCCTCTCACATTGCGAGTGCCTGACGCATCCGTCAATGACGGCCTGGACCGCTCAGTGAGGTGGCCGCGCTTGTTCGGACAGTTTTTCCTTATGAGTGGAGCGTCTGCCGCATGGTCTCTTGCAGGCCGTTGGAAGAGCTGCGTAGCGCCCTCGGAATAGCTGTCTCGATCAACCCATTGGCATAGGCATCATGTTGGCGTTGAGGTGGGTAATGATCCAGAGGGAGCCGGCGATGACGAGAAAGACGATCAGCACCCCGAAGGCGAGGGCCAGGATATTGTTCGTGTCATCGGGCCCGCTGCCCAGATGCAGAAAGAAGACGAGGTGAACACCCGTCTGTGCCAAGGCGAGCACGATCAGTCCGACCGACACCCCGGGCGGCCACAGCAGATTGGTCTGCGCCACGACGAATGAGGCGATCGTCGCCAGGATCGCGAGTCCGAGCCCCACCGTGTACGACAGTACACTGGCTGTTCGCTCGTGCTCCTCGACACCCGGCGACCGGTCCTCAAACAGGCCATCGTCGCCGTTCATCACTGCACTCCCATCAGGTAGACCAGCGTCATCACCCCGATCCAGACGATGTCGAGCGCATGCCAGAACAGGCTGAAGCACAGCAGGCGCCGAAGCACGGTGGGTCGCAAGCCCTTTGCGGCCACTTGAGCCATCATGAAGAGGAGCCAAAGCAGGCCGGTGGCAACATGGGCACCGTGCATGCCGACCAAGGTGAAGAAGGCGGACAGAAAGGCGCTGCGCGAGGGCCCGGCGCCCTTGCCGATCATGTCGGCGAATTCCGAGATCTCAAGGACAAGGAACGCCGCGCCGAGCACGAGCGTGAGGACCGCGAGCACCGCAAAGCGCCCCAGCTCGCCTTGCTCGGCCGACAGCATCGCAAGACCGCAGGTATAGCTCGACAGCAGCAGGCACAGGGTCAAGATGAAGACATTGCGCAGATTGAACAGCTCGGCCCCGGTCGGCCCGCCGGCGGTATTGCCCGACAGGACCGCATAGGCGGCGAACAGCGCCGAGAACATGACGATGTCGCTGAGGATGAAGATCCAGAACCCATAGGCAACCACGATGCGCGTGGGGGCAGGCCCGTCGTGGCGCTCTTGCGCGGGCCTGGCTCGGGCCTCCTCGATTGTCGCGCTCGTCATGCGGCCCCTCCGAGGCCCGCCCGTGTCCTCTCTATGCGCGCGACCTCGGAGGCCGACATCTCGCGCTCGCGGTCATCGCTCCAGCCGAAAACCAGAATCGTGACAGCGGCGGCGAGGAGGCCGAGGATCGCCATCCACCAGATGTGCCAGATCAGTGCAAAACCGGTGACGACCGCAAAGAAGGCGGTGACGAAGCCGGTAGGGCTGTTGCGCGGCATCTCGATGGCTTCATAGGTCGTCTCGACCGGGATCGGTCCCTTCCGTTTCATCTCCCAGAAGGCGTCGATCGTCTCGACTCTGGGCAGCACCGCGAAATTGTAGGCCGGCGGAGGCGACGAGGTTGCCCACTCCAGGGTTCGGCCGTTCCAAGGATCGCCGGTCACGTCGCGGCGCTGCTCGCGCGTGCGGATGCTGACATAGAGCTGTGCGATCTGGCAGAGAATCCCGCAGAGGATGACGATGGCACCGGCCCCCGCGACCAGCAGCAGCGGCCGCCAGCTCGGATCGGCGATGTGCTGGAGGCGCCGGGTCATGCCCATCAAGCCCAGGGCATAGAGCGGCGTGAAGGCGAGATAGAAGCCGATGAGCCAGCACCAGAAGCTGGCCTTGCCGAGCCGCTCATCGAGGGTGAACCCGAACGCTTTCGGGAACCAATAATTGTAGCCCGCCAGCGCCCCGAAAACGACGCCGCCGATAATCACGTTGTGAAAATGGGCAACCAGGAACACGCTGTTGTGCACCACGAAATCGATCGGCGGAACCGCCAGCAAGACGCCGGTCATGCCGCCGATGACGAACGTGACCATGAACCCAACCAAGAACAGCATGGGCGTCGTAAATACGATCCGCCCACCAAACATCGTGAACAGCCAATTGAAGACCTTCACGCCGGTCGGCACTGCGATGATCGCCGACATGATACCGAAAAAAGCGTTGACGTTGGCGCCGGCCCCCATGGTGAAGAAGTGATGCAGCCAAACCATGAAAGAGAGGATGCAGATCCCAAGGGTGGCAAGAACCATCGAGCGATAGCCGAACAGCGCTTTGCCGGAGAAGGTTGGGGCTACCTCGGAGAAGACGCCGAACGCCGGCAGGATCAGGATGTAGACCTCGGGATGGCCCCAAGCCCAGAACAGGTTCACGTACATCATCTGATTGCCGCCGGCATCGTTGGTGAAGAAATGCATGCCGAGGTAGCGGTCGAGCAGCAGCATCAGAAAGGTCGCGGTGAGTATCGGGAATGCAGCGACGATCAGCAGGTTGGTCGCCAGCGCCGT
>JBAPMW010000055.1:0-25588 GCA_049278815.1 Hyphomicrobiaceae bacterium | reverse complement strand
GTTCCAGGGCGATACGCTGGTGGTGAACGGCGCAATCAGTCCGGTCGCGCGCGTGCCCGCCGGATACGCGCGCCTGCGCCTGCTGAACGCGGCTAACGCCCGCGTCCTTGACCTGCGGTTCGCCGACCGGCGGCCGTTCTTAATTATCGCGGGCGACGGCGGGTATCTTCCGGAGCTGATCGAGGTGCGCAGCCTGGTGATGGCGCCGGCCGAGCGCTACGAGGTGCTGGTCGACTTCGCCGATGGACGTGCCGTCGAGCTCGTGACCGCCCCTGACGCCGGACATGGACCGGGGATGATGATGCCCATGATGGGCCCCCGGAGCCGTGGCCATTCCAGCGGAGAAGCTGAGATCTTCCTGCGGTTCGAGCCCGATCCGGGACTGAAAACAATCGTCAGTCGCCTCCCCCGACAGCTCGCGAGTCTTGCCCCGCCCGACGTCAAGTCAGCGGTCGCGCGGCGCCGGTTCGAGCTCAACCCCATGGTGGGCATGGGAATGATGGGGCGCGAGAGCGGTCTGGGCCACATGACGGGGATCAATGGCCGCGCCTTCGCCATGGACCGTGTCGACGTGACCGCAAAAGCTCGGAACCGCAGAGATCTGGGAGATCAGCGCCAACGGCATGCCGATGGCCCACCCTTTCCACATCCACGCCGAGGCCCTGGTGCGCTTCGACAATCCTGCGCCGCCCAGAATGCCCTTCATGTACCACTGCCACATCCTCGAGCACGAGGACCACGGCATGATGGGCCAAGTCGCCGTCGTCTGACTGCGCCAGCCCGGAGTGATTGGAAGGCTGATGTTGACGACAGCTTGGCGCCCCGAAGCGGACGAGATGGCAAACGCAAATGACGCAAGACACATGGAAGCGCGGCCTGTTCAAGCTCTTGCTCGCAATCGCGTTTGTATCGCGCACCTGATCTTGAACATGGTCCCTGCCGTGCAATTCCTGTGGCTGCTGTTCGCCAACGAGCCTGGTCGATTTCTCCTCAGGTTCGGCCGATCCCTGTCGACTTGGCTTGTCGATGCCCCTCGGTTCATGACCTTTGCAAGCGACGAGAAGCTGTTCCCATTTCGGCCCTGGCCAGGCGCTGGCTGAATCAAGAAGGGCTCCTCGTTGATTGCTCACAACGGGCAGAGCAGCGGGCGCCGTCACGAGGCAGCTGCTCCCCGGCCTCAGCCGCCCTCACCCGCGGCCCATAGACCGGCCGTAACGGCACCAAGTCCGCCGAGCAGGGCGAGGAAAGCGAAAATCCAGCCAACGAATGGCACGGCCCAGGCAATGAGCAGGATGAGGATGCCGAGAAGGGTCCAGCCGATGCGCCCGCCCGTGCGTGGCTCTGGCGCGCCTGCTGCCCTGCGGTTGCGAACCCACAGGCCGATGGCATAGGCCGCGGTGAGGAACGCCAGCGTCAAGAGCACCACGAATGCCGCCATCAGGATCACGCCGGCCGGGATGCCGATCAGAGAGACGAACAGCAGCGCCCCGACGGCCGGCACCAGCAGAATCCACGCCAGTCCACGGCCGATCGACCCCCACAGCTCCGTTCGAAGCGCTGCCGCGCCCCGGCTCAAGGGGCCCGGAGTCGCGAGCTGCCCAAGCACGCCGAGCAAGAGAACGCCGAGCAGCAGAACGACCGCTGCCGTGATGGCGAATACGGCGATCATCCTTGGCAGGTCTTCGGGGTCTGGAATATTCACCTCAGTCTCAATGTGGCGAACGGGCCCCGCAACGGTGGCGTCGGACGCTGTAACGGGCGGCTTCGGGCTGTGCGCCACCAGCTCGCCGCCCAACCGTGCGCCAGAGGCAATGACGATCTCTTTGGCCGTCAATCCGCTTTCCCGACCACGCTGCCCGAGATGACGATCCGCCTGGCGACCGCGGTGAGATTGCCGCCGATAGTGCCCTGTATCTCCAGGGTGCCCGCAGCCAGATGTGCGTCGTCGCCAATGCGTCCCGTCGGCCCCAGCAGCAGGCGCCCGGAGCCCCATGGACAAACCGGACAGACCGCGACCATGGCATCATCCTCGATAGTGCCCTGGATCTCGATGTCCTGCCCGCCGGCGAACAGGTCGTGCAAGGTGCTGTCCTTCACGACGATCTTGTCCGCACCCGTGACGACCGCGCGAGCGCGCGCGCCTTCGATGGTGACCTCGCGGCCAACCGCGAACACGTCGTCGGCGACGTTGGCGCCGAAATGTACGCGGTATCCCGCGATGAACTGCTGCTTTGTGCGCTCGCCGGTTACGCTCACCTCGCGTCCCGCCGAGACCTCGGCGGCTGCGGGCTCGGCAACATGGAGAGCGGACAGCGCCAGAAGCATGACGGCGAGCGCGTACCGGACAATGCTCGCCGACGCCTGAGGCTTGATCCGGCACTCGAAGCCTGTGCCCAGCTCACTTGCTATCGACATCATTTCTCTCCCCTTACGGAAGCTGTCCGCGTGCATGCGGTCATGGCGGCAACTATGAAATCAACGGCATTACCCTGCGCAGAACCGCCAATGGGGTCCTGTAGGGCGGATACTTGATGCCGGGATCCAGCCAAGTGGACCGTTTCACCACGCTCTTGCTGTGAGAGAACGTCTCGAAGCCGGCCTTGCCGTGGTAGACGCCCATGCCGCTGTCCCCCACGCCGCCAAAGGGCAGCCGCAGGTTGAGCAGCTGCGCGAAGGTGTCGTTGACGCAAGCCCCGCCGGACGACAGGCGCCGCAACACCTCCTCCTGGGGGTCGCGATCCTCCGAGAAGAAATAGAGCGCCAGCGGCTTCGGCTTGACCTCCAGCGCCGTCAGCACGGCTTCCAGGTCGTCGAAGCCCAGCACCGGCAGGATCGGCCCGAAGATCTCCTCCTGCATGATGGCGTGATCCCACGATACGCCCTCGACGATCGTCGGGGCGATGTAGCGCTGCGCCGCGTCCATCTTTCCGCCGACCACGATTTCGCCATCGCCCATCAGTGCGCGGAGACGCTCGAAGTGATGGTCGTTGACGATGCGTCCGAAGTCGGGGCTGGTCATCGGGTCGGCGCCGTAGAAGGACTTGATGGCTGCGGCCAGGCGGGCCAGCAACGCGGGCTTGATCGACTTTTCCGCCAGTACGAAGTCCGGCGCGATGCAGGTCTGCCCGGCGTTGACGAACTTGCCCCAGGCGATGCGGCGGGCCGCCTTGTCGAGATCGGCACTGGTGTCCACGATGCACGGGTTCTTGCCGCCGAGCTCCAGGGTCACGGGCGTCAGATGCCGCGCGGCCGCCGCCATGACGATCTTGCCGACGCGTGTCGCGCCGGTGAAGAAGATGTAGTCGAATCGTTGCTCGAGAAGCGCCTTTGTCTCGTCGACACCTCCTTCGACAGCGGCAAGGTAGCCGGGGTCGAACGCATTGCCGATCATGTCGGCGATCAGCCGCGAGGTGTGCAGCGCCGCCTCCGACGGCTTCACGACGGCACAGTTGCCGGCCGCCAGCGCGCCGACCAGGGGTGAGAGGGCCAGCTGGAACGGATAGTTCCACGGCGCAATGACGAGGGCGCACCCGTAGGGCTCGGGATAGACCCAGCTCGAGCCCGGGAAAAGCATCAACGGGGTGCGGACTTTGCGTGGCTTCGCCCACGCCGCGAGGTTCTTCAGGGCGAAATCGATCTCATGCAGGACAATGGAAATCTCGCTGGTATAGCTCTCGACCATCGGCCGACCCAGGTCTTGCTTCAGCGCCTGGAGAATATCGCCTTCACGCTGCACGATGGCGTTGCGCAGCGCCCTGAGCTGCCTCACCCGGAAGTCGATCTCTCGCGTCAGCCCGCGCCGGAAGAAGGCGCGCTGCGCCTCAGCAACGTCTGCCGCGGGGAGCGGTGCGACCTTGTTGCCCCCCGAATGAAGCGGCCGCTGCATCTCCAGGAGTTGGTCCCCGGACGCCATGGCCGCGGTCTCCGTCATCTCTCCGTTCCTCCAAGCCCAGGGCAGCGCGACCCCCGCCGCTTCATGCGTGCTCGTTTCCCGTGTTCGTCCCCACCTCGCCTTGACTCTGGTCAACATGGGTGAGTGTCGGCCGCCGGAGGAATTTTGATCTGCCGCAATACAGAGCGGCTCGGGAAGGGTGAATGTGACCGCATGCGCTCCACAAAGGGAGAAAGGCCATGCGGAGTCTCGTCGTCTACTATTCGTTCACCGGCAACACGCGAACGGTTGCCGAGCGTGCGGCCCGGGAGCTCGACGCCGACATCACCGAAGTGCGTGCCCCGCGCTATGAGCACGGCGGCTTTCGCTTCCTGCGTGCGGCCTTCGACAGCTGGCGCGGACGCCTGCCGGAGATCGAGGTCGGTGGCGGTCGTCCCGATGAGTGCGATTTCGTGCTGCTCATGTCGCCGGTTTGGGCCGGTCACGCCGCAACGCCGATGCGCGCCTATCTCGCGCAGAATCACGGCAAGTTCAAACGCGCCGCCTTCCTTCTCACGTGCGCCGGCTCGTGTCCGCCGCGCGCATTCGAGGAGATGACGGCCCTCGCGGGGTACGAACCGGAGGCCACCTTCACGCTCCTCGACCGCGAGATCAAGGGCAGCGCCGAGCTGCCGCCCGCGCTCTCTTCCTTCCTCGCATCGATCAAGCTCAGCAAGGCCGCCTAGGGTGTGACTGAAAGTGGCCGAGGCGCTTTACAAAGGACGCGGCAGCCATGGCATCGACGCCCTGCTGCCGCCCGAGATGGCGCTCGCCTGCGACGCCGCAGGCGCGGCCAAGGCCGGGCGCGATACGCTGGCCCTCTTCGTGCTGGGCGTACTTGCTGGCGCCTTCTTCGCGTTCGGCGCGATCTTCATGACGGTCGTGCTCACCGGTGCCGAGGGACTCCCTTGGGGAGTCGCGCGCCTTCTCGCCGGGCTCGTCTTCTCGCTCGGCCTCATCCTGGTGATCGTTGGCGGGGCTGAGCTCTTCACTGGCGATTCTCTGATGATCGTCGCCTACGCCAGCCGGCACATCACATCGGGAGCATTGCTGCGCGCCTGGTCGCTCGTCTACGTCGGCAATATCGTCGGCGCGCTGGGTGCGGCCGCCCTTGTGTTCCTAGCAGGGCAGCACGGATTTGCCGGAGGCGCGGTCGGCAAGACGGCGCTCGCCATCGCGGGAGCCAAAGCCGCCCTGTCGATAGTCCAGCTCTCCTTCCTCGCCGTGCTGTGCAACGCCCTGGTCTGTCTGGCCGTGTGGATGTCGTTCGGTAGCCGGACCACCACCGACAAGATGATGGTCATCGTCCCGCCCATTGCGGCCTTCGTCGCCGCCGGGTTCGAGCACTCGATCGCCAACCTGTAACTGCTGCCGTACGCCCTGGCCATCAAGGCCTGGGCCGATCCGGAATGCTGGACTGCGATCGGGCTCAACGCAGAAGCGGCCTACCCGGGCCCGACTGTGGGTGGCGCCCTGCACAATATCAGCGTCGCGACACTTGGGAACTTGGTCGGCGGCAGCCTCATGGTGGGTGCGGTGTACTGGCTTGTCTATCTCCGTCGCTGCGCCTGACACGATCGGACCCGCAGGCCCTTGCCACAGACGGCACCCGACGGCCTATCGCCTGCCGGGCCTGCCGTGTGCAAGCACCCGGTCCCCTATTACAAAGCGTTACAATTTCTATCCGAACTCTACTGAAAGAGTGAATGGCTGCGACGGGCGGATGGTTCATTGCGCATAACGCAGTCGCAAGGAGCACGCCCCCATGCAGACGCTCTCTCTCCAACCCGCCATCAACGCCCGCCCGATGGGAGGCCTCGATCAGACCCTCGCGCAAGCGGCGTTGCGCCGCGTCGAGGCCAAGGAGTTCGTGTTCGTCGAAGGCGACCCAACGACCCATGTGTTTCGCGTGGAGACCGGTGCCGTCGCGCTCTACAAGATCCTGGCCGACGGCCGGCGCCAGATCGTGGGCTTTGCCTATCCCGGCGACCTGATCGGGCTCGGTGCGCAAGGCGAGCACTTGATGAACGCCCAGGCGATCAAGCCGACGCGGCTGCGCTCTGTGCCGATGGCGACGCTGCATCGCTCGGCTGCGCAAGATCCGGCGCTCGGCTTCAAGCTCTACGAGGCTCTGGCGCGGGAGCTGGCTGCGGCCCGCGATCTCATGCTGACCACGGGACAACGCAGCGCCACCGAGCGTGTGGTGAGCTTCCTCTTGGCCTTCTCGCGCCGCAGCGAGCGCAACGGGCAGGCCCCCTGCGACTTCGAGCTTCCGATGACGCGCGCCGACATCGGCGATTTCCTCGGCCTCACCATCGAGACCGTGAGCCGGACCTTCACCAAGCTGAAGACGCTCGGCCTTATCGAGCTGCCGCAGAGCAACCGGGTGAAGCTGGTCGATCTCAATCAGCTGGAGAGCCTCGCCGATGGCGAGGACGATCAGACCTGAGGGAGGCCGTCATGCCATTGGACAGCTATGGTCCCGACGGAGATTCGCAGCATGGCATTGCCCGCCCGCGCCCTGCGCCGCGTTGCTACACGCGACCAGCTCCGCCCCAAGCCGTCTCGTCACGCATCGACGCGCAGGTCGTTCCGCTCGCGCTTGCGCTGGGCGTCCTGTCGTGCATTGCATCGTTCCTCATTGTGAACGGCGGCTGGAGTTTTTGATGATGCGAGCGAGCGCAATTCCAGCTCGGAATGCGACACTGGCACCCTTCCGTCCCGCAGCTAGGCGGCGTCGCTCGGGCACGGAGACCTATGTCGCTGGCCTCGAAGCCAAGCTGTCCATTGGACCCGATCAAATGGAGGCACGGGGGGCGTTTGTCGACACACTCTCGGCAAACGGCTGCCGAATGCAGAGCGACGGTAGTCATAGACACGAACCCTTCGGGCCACTCCCCGATCGATTGGCGGCCCTGGCATCCATGAGGTGCGCGGCGGAGCGACTGTTCGGCGTTTTGCACCCCGCCCAACAGTGCGTAGCCGCCCGGGAACTGCCGCTCTGTCTGCCGCGGACTACAGCACTCGCTTGACCGCGGTAGCGGGGCCGGCCGTTGCTTTTCAGTCGTCGACGGCCGCCAGTCGGCTGAGAGCATCACTCGTCTAAAGGGCGGCGCAACCCGCAAGGGAGGCGAAGCCTGCCGGGCCGGAGCGCGGCGGAGGACGGCCTTCTCGGGTGGTCGCGCCGCGATCTCACCGAGAAGTCCGGAACAAGTGCCGAAGGGTCCAGTGGTTCGAGGCCCGCGGGGCGATCCCAAGCTGCCCACCCCGATAAAATGGCGGCGGGCACTACAGAAGGCTGGATGCATCCTGATAGAGCCTGACGCGGTAGACGGGGTAGGGGCGAAAGAGTCGAGCTAAATGTTGGCGGCACTGGCAAGGCGGCTTCTCAGCGCGTGGTTGGCGATGCGAGTGGCGAGCTGATAGACCCCCCGAGCCGTCCGAGGTGGCCCGTGATCTCGCGCCGGATTGATACGGCGGCCGAAGAACGTCGTCGCAATAAGCGCTGCACGAATGCGCCGACTGAATTGCAGGCGCGCGCCACCCCTTCACATGCTCCAACGCAGCATTTAAGGCTCGCGGCAATCCGTCCGCTCTGCAGCTTCCGCGCGAACGAGGTCGCGGAGAGAAGGCAAGCGATGCCTCGGCAGCCAGCTCAAGGGTGTGCGACCAGCACATCACACGGCGCTTCCGCCAGCATATGGCGCGCGAGAGAGCCGATCATGTCCGTCGCCAGCTTGCCTCTGGCATGCGCTCCCATGGCGAGCAGGTCGGGCCAACCACTTTCGCTGCGCAGTACCATGTACGGGTTGTCTTCGATCATATCGAAGCTGAGGGTTGTGCCCCGGGTAGCCGAATCCGGTAGGGCTCCCTTGGCAACGCGCTCGATCAGCGCTTTGATCTCCTCATTCTCCTTCCTGATAGCGTCCGGAACAGCATGGCGCTGAGAGAGGGCGGCAAGCGGAGGTCGCCAGGCGTGCAGGATGCGGACTTCGGCAGCGGGCGCGATTATCAGGCCTGTGGCGAGTGCCTGTCTTGCACCCTCGGACAGGTCGAATGGCACAAGAACGCGCTGGTAGGGCCCCTCCGTGGCACCCTTGACCACGAGCACCGGGACGGGGCTAGTGCGCACAACACGCTCCGCTGTCGTGCCTATGAACAGGTCGGCGAAGCGATATTTGCCGGGCTCTCCCAACACGATCAGGTCGGCGCGTTGGGCCTGTGCCTCGCAATCGATCGTGTTGAAAGCATCGCCCACCACAACCTTGCGCGAGCAACGGCTCTGCACCTCCTGTGGAAGCGTCGCGACCCGCTCGTGCAGGCACGACTCGGCGTCGCGGCGGCGATGATCGGCAAGATCGCTTATCAGGCCAGGCTCGATGACATGAAGCAAGCTGAGCGTGGCGCCGATCTGCTGCTGCAGCTGCAGGGCGCGTTGGATGGCGAGCTCCGACCGCTCGGTCAGGTCGGTGGCGACCAGGATGCGCGCGATGCGCGTCATGTGAACCTCCTGTTGCGTCACGGCGCCCGATGGTCTGGTTGCGCCTGCGCGCTTTCCGGCTTGTGCTGTCGGCAACAGCGACCTGCACCTCCTAACCTCGTTCTCTGTCGTAGAGCCGGTGGCTAGCCCTCCGGGCATCGGAACCCAAACCATCTCCTTAGTCCCGAGGTTCGGGCGTCCCTTGATAAGGATCAAGGCGCTCATTGCCGGCCGAGCCCAAGGGGAGTCGACTGCGGCTCGTTTTCGACCGCCGGTCACAAATGCCACCACTTGCGTATGGAGTGTGCCATGAACCAGTGGAGTAACGCCAAGCTCTGAGATATTGCGAACCTTGTCCTCGGCCTCCTCCTGGCGCTGTCACCCTGGATTGCAGGGTATTCCGGGCAACCCGCGCAGAATGCGGTTATCAGCGGCCTGGTGATTGCGGGTCTGTCGATTGCCGCACTCGCAGCCTTCGCCCAGTGGGAGGAATGGCTGAACCTCCTGCTAGGCCTCTGGGTGCTCGTGTCACCCTGGGCGCTCGGATTCCAGGGTACCACGGCTGCAACGGTGCACATCGTTGTCGGCATCCTCGTCGCCGCGCTCGCGGCCATCGAGATGTGGCTGACGCAGCGGACTTCCCAGGTCCGCCATTGAGCGAAGGCCGCGCCTCATGCTGGAACGCGACTTGAGCGACCTCTTCCGAACCGGCTGGCGCTCTCTTGCCATTGGGGTGGCGGTGCTCTCGGCGTCGATCGCGTTGAGCCAGGCCGCGCGCACGGCGCTTCCGGACTCGGGCCTGGCCCGGCTGGTTGCGGAGGGCATCATGATCTTCGGCTGGGTCGCGAACTGGCGCCCCGCCGAAATCCTGCTCTACGACGTGTGGACCGCGCGTCGACGCCTCGACCTCTACCGGCGCCTCGCCGACGCTCAGGTGGAGCTGAGGCCGTCCTCAGTACGGAGGTGGCGCGTTCCAGAGCGGACTTGCTCGCACTGGGCACTCACGGAAGGTCCGGCTTGTCACGTACCCTCTTCGGCAGCGTGGCCGAGGACATGCTGACCGAGATGCCCTGCGATCTTCTCATCGCCGCTCCCAGCTGATCCCTTGGCGGGGAGAGACCGCCGTTCCTCAGGTATGCCTTCTTCAGCGGTGCCAATGGCAGCGTGGCGTTGGCTGGAGACTAAACTCCTGCTGCACTGCATGAGTCTGCACCCAGCACTTGTCGTCGGACGAACGCCATCCTCAGGACCGCTATGCCCCATAGCCGACATTCGCCGCGCGATGCTTTTGACCCATAGGCGCCATGGACTGCATGCGGACATCGCGATGCAGCATCGCCTCATCTCGAAGGGCAAGCGTTGGCTGTGCTGGCAGGCTCACGCATCCGTCACCAAGAGCACAGGCGAAATGTGGGCGCACAATCGGAACCGGTGCGCCGCTTTTTCCCGACATTTTCGAGGCCGTGCGGCGTGGGCGAGTAGTCATTCTTGAATGGATAGCAGACCAGCGATCTCGACGCGCTGCCGGTGACCGAGGCCTGGGCTTGGCTGGATCGGAGAAGTACCGCCGGAACGCTTGGCACCCCAGCTCACATTGGTGGGTTTGTCAATTGGCGTTTCAACAGACTGAGTGCATCCGTTTGGGCATGCCCCAATGCTTCCGCGACAGCCGGATGCACGATGCGGCCCCTATGAACGTTGAGGCCGTTTCGCAGGTGAGGATCATCCAGTAAGGCCCGTTCTGGGCCTTTGTCCGTCAGCGCCAAGATGAACGGTAGCGTCGCATTGTTGAGGGCGAACGTGGACGTGCGGGCAACAGCGCCCGGCATATTGGTTACGCAATAATGCACGACCTCATACTCGATGTAAGTGGGGGCGGCGTGAGTGGTCGGCCGAGAAGTATCCGCACATCCGCCTTGGTCGATAGAAATGTCGACCAGCACGGACCCGCGCTTCATCGCCTCCACCATTTGCCTCGAGATCAGCTTTGGGGTTGCCGCGCCCGGCACAAGCACAGCGCCGACAACGAGATCGGCTTCCAACACGTAGTCCTCGATAGCCTGGCGCGTCGAAAAGATGGTGTTCACCGAGGCGCCGAACTGCTGATCGATGGCATAAAGGCGGTCGACATTGATGTCGATGACCGTCACCTGGGCCTCGAGCCCAATGCCCATGCGCGCCGCGTTGGTCCCGGCAACGCCGCCGCCCAGCACCACCACCTTGGCGGGCGCGACCCCGGCCACGCCGCCAAGTAGAGTGCCGCGCCCGCCCTGCTCCAGCTCCAGGCAGTGCGCACCGGCCTGTATAGCCATGCGGCCAGCGACCTCGCTCATGGGCGCAAGCAGCGGTAGCCTGCCGCGTGCATCGGTGACCGTTTCGTAGGCGATCGCCGTGACGCCCGATGCGATCAGGGCTTTCGCCTGCTCGGGATTTGGAGCGAGATGAAGGTAGGTAAACAAGGTTTGGCCCTCGCGCAGCATGGCGCATTCGTGGGGCTGCGGCTCCTTCACCTTCACGACCAGATCTGCGGCCGCGAAAACCTCCACAGCGCTGTCAACCACATTTGCGCCTGCCCGCCTGTAGTCGTCATCGGTAATGCCCTGGCGCTCGGCAGACCCGCGTTCGACGAGCATCTCATGACCGCGCGCCACTGCCTCGCGCACGCTCGCTGGCGTCATTCCCACGCGGTACTCGTGGATCTTGATCTCCTTCGGCACGCCGATGCGCATATGGACTCTCAGGGCAATCGTCTGTTCATGGAGGTTTCCGCTGCTCGCGATCGGGGTAGGCACTGGCTGTGCCGGCGCGCACATCCCGCTGAAACCCGTACTGGGGGAGGGGGTAGCGAAAGCCGTTCTTTGGCCAGGGCCGACATACGGGCGACAGCCTTAGTCAGAAGCTTCATACGACCATGCAGACATTAACGGGGCTGCAGTGGTCCGGATATAGGCACTTCGGCTGGGGCGTTGTGGGAAAGAGCGGGGCTGTGTATCGGGAAGGCAACCAGTACAAGACCGCTTGCTGCGACGCATGTGTCCGCTCAGGCTACTGAGCACTTATCCCGTACCGATAAGCCGGCCAACAGGTCTGGACCTGACCCGATATTGCCTTGAGCCAAGCGCTCTCGCCGCGATGGGCAGTTGCATGGCCGAGCGCAGCAGAGCGCCCACGTGGTTAATGAGCAGGTCGGGCAGGAGTGCCGTGTCTTTGCAGTTCTGCGTGAGATCGCCCTGGGAGGCGATTCAAGCCCTCCGGCCATCATTGACCCCGGTCAAAGCGGTTGGCTCCTCAAGGAGGCGTTCTTCGGCCATGATACACAAAGTGGTCCGGACGCTCGCCCTCCTGCTCACTCTTGCCAGCGCTGCAGCATCGCAAGAAGCCGGGGTCGATCAGGCGCCTCCCGGCGATAACGCTATATCCGTCTACCTCTTTTGGACTGCCACCTGTCCGCACTGTGCGAAGGCTCGCGATTACCTTTCACGTCTTGCTGCACGGGAGCCTCGAGTACGTCTTCGGCCGCTGGAGATCGATGGCAATCGGGGCCACGAAGCGGCGTTCATCGCGCTCAGCCAGCGCTTTCGGGTGGAACCGCTCGCCGTGCCTTTGATCGCGGTCGGCGACAGGGTCTTCGTTGGCTACGGGGGCAATGCAACAACTGGCGTTGAGATTGAGAAGGCGATCGAACACTGCGTTGCGACTTCGTGCTCTGACCTGGCTGGGTCAATCATCGCGCAGTCCGAAACAGAGCAGCGCATCGGAAAATCCGATCCCGGCGCGACGCAAGTTCGACGACCGCCCCTGCCGGAAACAATTTGGCTGCCCGGACCTGACATTCGTGAGTCAGGAGTGAGGCCCCAGCATGCACTCAAAGAAGGACTGAGCTGGTGACACCTCAAGAGCTGGAAGCTGCCATGTTCAAACCGGGCGCGGTGTTCCGCTCGCCTGAGAAAGTGATCGAGAACACGCAGCTCTCAAGGGACCAGAAAATCGAGATCCTTCTGCGCTGGGAATACGATGCCGCGGAGGAGGCCGTCGCCCTCGAGGAGGGCATGCCGGGCCAGGACAGCGATCTTCTGCGGCGCATCCTTTTGGCACTCTCCAAGCTTGGCGCCGCTACTGATATCGAGCATGCCGGCCCATCCAAGCAGCACGGTATCCCGCGTGCTCATGCGGATGGCGGATGAGCAGTCCAGAGCAAGCTTGCGCCATTCCCGATTTGGGGCCTGATGCCTACGCGCGATGGCGCGCCTCGGAGCTGGCTATGGCCAGCCAGCCGGTGGAGGACCAGGCGAGACTCGCGACGCCGAGCCCCGTTCCCGGCCCGAGCACCACCTTGGTGGCGCGCTCGGCGGGCGTGCCACCGCCGATCTGGTGCAGGTCGGAAGGCCTAAGATGGGGCAGCGCATGAGCCAGCGCTTCGAAGTCGTTCAGGACCAGAAGCTTCTGGACACCAAGGGCGGTTCGGAGCTCCTCCAGTTCGAAAGACCAGGAGGAGTTGGTGAATTCAACCCTTTCCCCGAGAACAGGCGCAGCGACGGCAAGGGCTGCCGCCGTCGGCCGCTCAGAGATATCGGCCAGGTAGGCCACCGCGACTGTCTGCAGCGACGGAAACTCCGCACAGCGAAAAACTTGCGGGGCTGGACAGTTGCAGGGTGCCAAGATCGGCGATGGCAAAGCGCGCATTGGTGCCGCCGATATCGGCCACGAGAGCCCTGCGCAGCAAAATCCGGGAGCCATTGGTGGCCATTGGGTTCAACTCGTTCAGCTGCCATCGAAGAGAAGCTGCAAGGCCGTGTCACGATCGCAGGAGATGCGCACCCGGCACACGTCGGTCACTTGCAGGCTTGTTTCCAGTCGAACCGGCCGGTGCGCGGGCTCCAAGACCTCAACCTCGATCGTTGCGCTGTTGCTGATGATCGTGTTGGCCCAATCCGACCGGCGATGGACAGCAAGCCCTGTCAGCGCCAACAACGATGACTCGTGGGGTAGAACGGGACCGCCAGCCGAACGGTTGTAGCCGGTGCTGCCGATCGGCGTTGCTACCAGCAGGCCGTCACCGACGACATGCGCAAAGCACTCCCCTCCCGTGGTGGCCACACGCAACTTTGCCGCCTGCAGGCGTCGCCGCATTAAGACGAATTCGTTGATGGCGAAGACTGTCGTGATGGCTCCGCCCGCACGCTCTGCGTCAGCCTTAAGGGGGTGCAGCGTTACGCTGCGTGCCATTCGCAGTCGCTGAGGAAGGCGGGCGACCGCGAAGCGGTTTGCGAGGAACCCCAGCGAACCCGCAGCGCGCATGGCGAAGACGGCCTTTCGTGCAGTCAGCAGCGCCGCGTGCAGCGCCTTGAGCACCGTACCATCGCCACCGATGGCGACGATGTAGTCGGCGTCGGAAAGGTCGCTCTGCCCGTAGCGCTGCACCAATTCGGAGAGTGCCTGCTGTGCAGCTGGTTTGGCAGAAGCGAGGAATGCGATCTTCATTGGGCAACACCCGCGGAATCACCTTTGACCGTCTGCGCTGCGGTCGGAGCCGCGTCACCGCGTCGGTGGTCCTCGTTCATGCTGCGTGCATGGCGAGGGCCGTGGGGAGGACCAAGCACTGAACGCGCGTGCCGATTCCGGTATCTTGGGTCAAAGCGTACCCTTCTGCTGTGCATTAGCCGGGTTCGCCCCCACGAGCTTATGGAACCAGGATGACGGCACATGGAGCGAGGCTCGCAATCTTTTGCGACACGCTACCAAGGAGCAATCCGGCCAAGCGCCCCCGACCGTGCCGGCCCATGACAGGACGTGTTGCACGGCTGGTCTCCCGAATGTCTTCGGGCGGGAGCACACCATGAAGGCCAAGTGCCGGCTCTGATCTAGGTCAAGCTGCGACGGCCAACTGGTGTCGGCAGCCGAGCGAGGGCCTCGCGCTTGGTCACCTTGATCCGCATCAATGCCCAAACCGAAGAGGTCGCGCTCTTGCGAGCGTTTACGTCGATTCGTGAGAAGCCTGGAAAACTTGGCGATCAGGCGCGACCCCCATCACGTTGAATCCGCAGCAGACGTAGCTGCCATGCCCATTCGCGACCTCAGCAAGACAGCCGTCGATGCCCTAAGCGAGGCGCAGGCCAGGGGGGAGCTCAAGCGGCTGGCGGCTGAGATCGCCGAGCACGACCGGCGCTACTACCGGGAGGACCGGCCGACCATCTCCGATGCGGCCTATGACGCGCTGCGCCAGCAGCGCCAATGCCATGATCGACGAATCGGCTCTGACGGGCGAGCCCATTCCGGTCAATCGCCGTGCCGGCGAGCCCACGCGGAGCGGCACGCTCAACGCCGGCGAGGCCTTCGAGCTGAGAGCCACGGCCACTGCGGGAGAAAGCACCTATGCGGGCATCGTCCGGATGCTGACAGCAGTGCAGACCGCCGAAGGCTTCCTTCATCCGCCTGGCGGATCGCTACGCGCTCCTGTTGCTGCCCAAAACGCTGATCGTGGCCGGTGCTGCCTGGCTGCTATCGGCAGAACCGATCCGAGGACAGGCCGTGCCGGTGGCAGCGACGCCGTGCCCGCTCATTCTCGCAGCTCCAGCCGCCTTCATCGCCGGCGTGTCGCAGACAGCCCGATGGGGTCCTCATCAAGGGCGGAGGAGCGCTGGAGGCGCTGGCGCGCACTCACACCGTCAATGTTCGACAAGACAGGCACGCTCACCGTCGGCGGCGCACGGCTGGTTGCCGTTGAGGCGGCGCCTGGCGAAAGCGCGGACGAGGTCTTGCGCCTAGTCACACCAGGTGGTGGCCACCGCCGTCGTTGCCGCTGCGATGGCCAAGGGTCTCAAGCTGGATGTGCCCTCAGACATTCGTGAGACCATGGGGTCCGGCATCGAAGCGCAGATCAATGGCAGACAGGTGAGAGCCGGCTCGCATCAGCTTGTCTACGGCTCCCGAAGGCCGGAGGATTGCGCGGTGCGCGCGCTGCGGCGCGCCGCCTGGCGCTCCGCGCTCAGCGTCTTAACGATGCGCCGGCCCTGGCCAATGCCGATGTCGGGATCGCCATGGGCGCCCGCGGCGCCAGCGCTGCCTCGCAAGCTGCCGATGTCGGCATCCTGGTCGACCGCCTGGACCGCGTTTCCGACGCCGTTTCCATTGCCAGGCGGACCCGCGGGATCGCGGTGCAAAGCGTTCATTGTCGCCGGCATGGGTCTGTCGGGGGCAGCAATGGCGGCAGCGGCCGTGGGCTGCCGCCCGTTGCCGTAGCCCTCACCCAGGAAGCGATCGACGTTGCGGTCATCCTTAATGCGCTTCGCGCCCTCAGTCCCGGCCGCAGACCCGGCCGGATTTCCGCTCGAGTGTACGAATGGGGCTGCAGGAGGGACGGCAGCCAAGGTCCTGGCCTCGGTAGCAATGCTGCGAGAAGCAGACGTCGTGTGCGCGACTGTGCAAGTCCAGAACTTTCCGACCGAAGGTGGCGTGGCTTGCAGGCTGAGAAGGAGCGAGGCTGTGACCTGATCGTCATGGCCCTCACGGGCGGCGCGGCTTGACTCGACTCCTGCTTGGCAGTCAGGCAATGCGAGTCCTGACTGGCAGCACCTAATCACTGCAGCTGGGCAAAAGTCTTCGTCAGTGAGGTGGAGGCGCTATCGAGTGGCCCGACCGGGATTGCCTTCGCAGGCAACTCGTGCCGTCGAAGCCGTCGCGACCACCTGGTCGACGCGGCCCTCTTCCTCGAACAGGTCGCGCACCGCATCCTTGCACCCGGTCTTTCGGCACTCAGCGACGTCGCTCAGGATCTCGGCACCTGTCGTCTCGTCGTCGATGTAGCCGATGACGACGTGGCGGCCAACGACGACGACCGGCACCACCAGGAACTCGGGGATGCCGATCTTCTCGTACAGTCGGCCCAGCAGCCTCGTGTTGGCGACGCTCTCATCCACCTCGAAATCGCGAATGCGCAGGCGGGGGTGCTTGGCTCGCGCGGCGGCCAGGAATGTACGTGCCGCCTTCGAGTAGGGACAGCTGGCCGACCAGAAGAAATAGATCTGCGGCTCAGTGCTTTCCGCCCGCAACGCTGGCGCGAACAGCACCATGGAAAGGAGCAAGGCGGCGCGGGTGCGAGGGCGCATGACAGTTCTCCCTGGCGGGCTCGATCAGCGGCAGATCAATACCGGCACCGGGCTGAGGGCCACAACTCGCGATGCCACGCTGCCGAGCAGAAGTCTGGCAAGTCCACGGCGCCCGTGCGATGCCATGACGATCACGTCGCAGGCGTTGTCTTTCACTGCGGCGATGATCCTTTCGTCGGGAAAATGATCCTTCATGTGCACGGTCGCGCACTGAAGCCCTGCCGCCTTCGCCATCTCTGCAATACGGGCGAGGACGCTCGCGGCCGTTTCGATCACGCCCTTCTCGTAGTCTGCGGGCGGGAACCCAAACGCAGCCTCGCCAGTGACCACGGCGGTCCAAGGTTCCGTTACGGTAGCGGCCGTCACTCTCGCGTCGAGAAGTCTGGCGAACTCGAGGCCCTGCGACGCGGCGCGCTCGGCCAAATCCGACCCATCGGTGGCTATCAATATGTGTTTGAACACGGCTGTCTCCAAACCTGGTGCGGTGCGATGAGCGATGCTTGACGCCAGCTAGCGACAGACAAGCACTGGCACCGGGCTAAGGGTCGCAACCCTGTTGGCCTGGCTGCCGATGAGGAGCGTCGCGAGTCCGCGGCGGCCATGCGAGGCGATCACGATCAAGTCGCACGTCTGCGCTTGGGCGGTCTCGATGATGCCCTCGGCCGGATGGCGGTCCTTCACGTATATGGTGGCGCACGGGACATCCAGCTTCTTCGCCTTCTCGCCGACGGACCACAGAAAGCGGTTGGCGGCAGTGGCCATACGCTGCTCGTAATCGGCGACCGGGTTGCGCACCTGCGCTTGTACAAGTGCAGCCCTGGAGAGCGCATCCCATGACTCGGCCACCGTGACCGCCGTCGCCTTCGCATTCAACGCTTTGGCAAGGGTGAGGCCCTGTACGACCGCCTTGTCGGCCAGCCCCGATCCGTCGGTGGCAATCAGGATATGCTTGAACATGATGACCTCCACGCCCTCTTGCGCTCGGCAACATCGTTGATGGTGCTTGGGCGCGCCTGCAGCCTTGACGCGCGTCAAGAGGGCGGAGTGGCGGACGCTGAAAGTGATCTCGGGCGTGGCATTCCGCCGGGTCGCTGTTGATGTTGATCAAGGCGGACCGCGGCGCCGTGGCGATGCTCGTGCCGTCATCACGGAGGTTCCCATGGTCGAGAGATCGCATACAGCGGGCTGGCTGCCCCAATACGCCCAAGCGTACGCGCCTTTGAACAGGCTGTCTGAGAAAGTCGCCGACTGGTTCGCCCCGAAGGCCGACGCCGGCATGGGCGAGATCACGCTGGAGCTGCCGGGCGTCGCGGCCGACGACCTTCAAGTGCTCGTGCAGGACGGGACACTGACCGTGCAAGGGGAGAAACGGTTCGATCGCGCGGAGACAGGCTTGACCTACTTTCTCCGAGCGAGAGCTCGGCGCGTTCCAGCGCTCGTTCCGCCTGCCGCCTGATGCTGCCGGCGACCGCATCGACGCGGTGTACAAGAACGGAGTTCTTAGCGTGCGGGTGCCCAAGCTGCAGACCGGTCCGAACGACAGCCGACGCGTCGCCGTGAGGACGGAATGACGCGGCGGCCAGAGGCGCTCCGGCTGTCATCGCCGCCACCTCCCAATGAGGGAGTTCAGGAGATCGCCGTGTACAAGCATATCCTCATCGCTACGGACGGCTCGGAGTTGGCGGGTCGCGCCGTATCCGCTGGCCTCGCTCTGGTCAAGGCTCTCAAGGCCCGGGTGACGGTGGTGACCGTAACCGAGCCCTGGTCGGCCATGGTGATTGGCGAGCCCGCACTGGCGTTCCCGATCGAGGACTACGAGTAGGCCGCCGCGGAGAACGCCGCGCGCATCCTCGCGAGCGCGGGCAGCGCAGCCAAGGACGCCGGTGTTGCGTGCGAAACGGTGCACGTGAGCGACTTTCCGGCGGAAGGGATTATCGCGACGGCCAAGGACAAGAGCTGCGACCTGATCGTGATGGCCTCGCATGGGCGGCGCGGCCTGTCGAGGCTCATCCTAGGGAGCCAGGCCACGCGCGTGCTTGCGCTCAGCACGGTGCCGGTGCTGATCTGCCGCTAAGATTGCCGCGGCGGCAGCTTGCGGTGGATCAAAGCTTGCCATGCGCTGGACGGACGGAGTTGCCCATCTTGGCGAGCTTGGGTGTTCTATCGTCGGATCGCGTTTGGGCGAGCACGCATCGTGGCTCCCGGGCCGACGGACGCGGCACCGCGGACAGCGAATCGACACTCATCGGCCGCAAGGCCCATTGGACGGGCCCAAGCTGCTGGCAGACCTGAGCAGCCGCCTCTCGCCCGTGAAGGCGCAGACACGCCACTATGGTCCCAACCGGCCGGCCGACGAGCACGACGTGCGAGCTGCGGCGCTTTTCGTGCGCCAGTTCGCCAGCCCGCTTGTGCTCATCTCATCTACGGCGCCTGAGTCTCACTGATCCTGCGCGAGTGGACCGAGGCGCTGATCATCCTGGCGATCATTCTCGGCAGCACGATGCTGGGATTCTGGCAGGAATACGGAGCCAGCCGCGCCGTCGTCACGCTTCGTGACCGACTGTTGCTGAAGGCCGTGGGCTGCGCGGCGGCGTAGCCAGCCGGGTTTGACGCACATCAAGAGGGGATGGCGCTCTGGCCAGTCGACCTATCGGCTGCTCCAGTCTCTGAACAAGGCTCAAGCTGGATCCGATCTGCCAGGAAGGGGAGAAGTAATCTCGTCGAAGGGGCACCTGCGCTGTAGAAGTCGCGGCAAGCTCCGCTTAGAGCACCGGCTTCCCCCAGGCAATCGCCGCACTTGTGTGCGTTCAAGTTTTAGCAGGATCTTCAGCGTGAAGCCATTGCACCGGAGCCGCCGTCGCTCGCTGAGGAAGGTTGGAAGACGCTTCGAGACCAGACGCCGCCCTGACCATCCCGGCATGATCTGCGCGGAGGGGCCGCAATGCGACGAACCGCCTCAAAATCCCGCGCCAGCGCAGCTCGGTCCTCAGCCGATGACCCTGGCCTCTATGGCATCCCAGATCAACGCCGCAATGTCGGGCCCACCGAAGGCCTTCACGTGGCGGATGCCGGTGGGTGAGGTGACATTGATCTCGATGAGATAGGGGCCGATCACGTCGATGCCGGTGAACAAGAGGCCGCGCCGCTTGAGCTCGGGGCCCAGGCGCGCGCATATCTCGCGGTCGCGGGCGGTAAGCTCGGTCGCTGCGGCCGTGCCGCCGACATGCAGGTTGGAGCGCGTCTCGTCCGCCGCCGGCACGCGGTTGACGGCGCCCGCCACCTCGCCGTCGACCAGGATGATGCGCTTGTCCCCGGCGCGCACCTCGGGCCGGTACCCCTGCACCATGAAGGGCTCGCGGAACACGGTGAGGAACAGCTCGACCAGTGAGTTGAGGTTGGTGTCGCCGGGGGCCACGCGGAAGATCGACGCGCCGCCATTGCCGTAGAGCGGCTTTAAGATGATGTCCTTGTGCTCGGCGCGGAAGCGCTTCACGTCGTCGAGACTGCGCGTGACGATCGTGGGCGGCATCAAGTCGAGGAAGTCGAGGACGAACACCTTCTCGGGCGCGTTGCGCACGTTGGCGGGGTCGTTGACCACCAGCGTCCTGGGGTGGATGCGCTGCAGAAGATGGGTGGTCGTGATATAGGCCATATCGAACGGCGGGTCTTGGCGTAAGAGGACGGCGTCGAGCTCCGAAAGGTTCACGGTGCGCGGGTCGGAGAGCTTGTAGTGGTCGCCCGGCTTGTCCTCGACGGCCAGCGTGGCGCCCCTCGCAAGCAGGCGGCCCTGGTCGAGGGCGAGATTGGGCGGCGTGTAGTAGAACAGCGAATGCCCGCGCCGCTGGGCTTCTAGGAGCAACGCGAAGGTCGAATCGCCGCGGATGTCGATGCGGTCGATGGGGTCCATCTGACAGGCGACGCGAAGGGGCATGGTCTTGGCGCACGTTAGACTTCGATGTCCGCTTGCTCAAGCGGCGTTCCAGGGTACCTTTTTGGGGCCGGACTGGGCACCAAGGCAAGGACGACGGCGCTGGCGTTCGCAAGGTGTGCGCACGCTTCGAGCTGTGCCGCGCGACGGGCCTGACCATGCAAGCTCGAGGACTGGCTGGGAAGAGGAGCTCGGGCGCTGGCTCGTACCATTTTCTGAAGCGGCTGGGTCACCCGGATGTGCCCACTGTACGTTGCGTGGCTGATCGGGGGATTGCAAGAGTGTTGCGCCCATCGCCGAGCGGTTTGCGCCGGGCCACTATGACCGGTTGCACGATTTCGTTGCTGGCGGCCATTGGGATGCGGCTCCTCTGGAGACGAGCGTCTGATCCAGGCCGATAAGCGCGCCAGCGGCAGTGATGCGTGTTGGTGATCATGACAAGGCCGTACCGAAGAAGCGTGAGCCCTCGGTCGGCCTTGCTGCACAATATGCATCGGCGCTTGGCAAGATCGCCAATTGGCAGACACTGGTGTCGGTGACGCTTGCGCGTGGCGTAGTGCCAGTACCAGTGGCCTTGCGTCTATTTCTGCCGCAGAGCTGTACGAATGATCCCGCCCGGTTGCAGCCGGCTGGTGTTCGGTCGTCCACCGGACGGCACGAACGAAGCCACAGATCGCGCTTGCCGAAATCGATCGCCTGATCGTAGGACGTGCCCGCTTTCACTGTGTGCTGGCCGATGCCGGCTATGGGCAGAGCGCGCCTTTCCGCCAGGAGCTGACGCGTCGCAACCTGACCTGGGCGGTCGGCATCCCCGCCACCTCTGGGTCTACCCAGCCGGCGTGCAACCGATCTTCCCAGTCGCCAGGTGCGGGCGTCCGCGTCCGCGCCCTATTCCCGATGTTCTGTCGGTAGCGGCCGGGAACATGCTGGCCGATGCCAAGTGGTAGATTATCACCTGGCGTACCGGCACGAAGGGAAACCTCAAGGCCCGTTTCACCGCGGTCCGTGTGCGCACAGCCGATGGACCACCTCAGCGATCAGGGACACGAGCCAGCAACATCTGCCCGGCGATGAAGCCTGGCTCGTTGGCGAGCAGCGCGCGTCCGGAGAGAAGAAATGCTACCTCGCCAACCTGCCGGGCGGCACCGACCTGCGCACGTGGGCTGCCGCTATCAAGGCACGATGGGTCTGCGAACCAGGCCCATCAGCAGATGAAAGAAGAACTTGGACTCGATCACTTCCAGGGCCGATGGCAAGGCCTTCACCGTCACGCGCTCATGTCGATGATCGCCTACGCCTTCCTCCGGCATCTCCCGGCAGCCTTTGCGATCCGGTCGTCAAGGAACGCCTCGGCATCGCTGCGGCGATGCGCTTCGCGGCAGCCTGGCAGTCCAGGCTCGATGAAGTGCAGCAGCGCCAGGGTCGCTCCTGTCTGCCCCTGCAGCTGCAGCGCCCGCTCGATGGCCCGGTCCGATCGGTGGCGACCATGATGTGCGAGATGTCACGCGATCCTCCTGGCAGAACGGGGCGCGGCGGCGCCGGCTTGCCGCCGCCGCCCGTCAGCTCTTCTTGATCTCGATCTTGCGCTCGGCCTTCACCGCCTCAGGCTTCTTGGCGGCCGTGACCTTGAGCACGCCCCTGTCGAACTTGGCCTCGACCTTGGCATCGTCGATGGTATCGGGAAGGCGGATGGAGCGGTCGAAGCTGCCGAAGCTGCGCTCGGTGAGGTGGTAGCTCGCGGCTTTCTCCTCCTTCTCCTGCTTCTTCTCGCCCTTGATAGTGAGGATGCCATTGGCCAGCGTGACCGTCACATCCTTCTCGTCGACGCCGGGCAACTCAGCTTCCACCGTGATCGCATCGGTGCTCTCGCGCACGTCGAGCTCCGGCACGGTCAGACGCTCGTCGCGGCTGAAGACGGTCGGCCAGCGCGGCCAGCCGTGCTCGAAGCGCTCGAACAGGCGATCCATGTCGTCACGCATGGCGGAGAAGATGTCGCGCGGGCGCGTCAGGGGCCTCTCGGCGGACTTGGCAATGTCTGTCTTGGGCATGAGGTCATCCTTTCTGCGGTCATGACGTTGATCGGCACGTGCTTCCCGATCGGGTCGCATCATTGGGCAGACGCGGATTCCAGAAATTGATGCAGGTCAACCACCACCGCGCCAGAGCCTGAGCTCGCCGTGAGTGCGTGTGGTCCTCTCAATGGAGTGCGTGTGAACGGTCGACGAGGAGGGAAAGACCCGCATCAAGGATGTCTACACCGTCTCCGCGCCGATCAGCGGCAAGGTGCTGCGGCGGCACCTGGAGCCCGGCGATCAGGTCAAGAAGGACTATACCGTTGTTGCGACGATCGAGCCAACCGCGCCGCCATTCCTGGACGTGCGGGTCATGCGCGAGCTGGAGGCGCAGGCGGCGGCAAAGGCCACTGTAGCGCTGGCCGAGGCCGAGGTGCGCCAGGCGCAGTCCGAGCTCGATTTTGCCGAGGCAGAGCACGAGAGGGCGCGTACGCTCGCACGCTCACAGCACATTGCCGAGCGCGCCCTGGAGAAGGCCAAGCTCGACGCCGATATGCGCCGCGCCGCACTGGCGCGCGCCAAGTCCAGCTTGTAGGTCCGCAGGCGCGAGGTGGAAAGCGCCGAGGCGCGCCTGATCGCTCCGGACGAGCACTGGAAAGGGGAGGTTCCTGTCGGGTGCTGCGTCAAGGTGCACGCGCCCGTAAGCGGCCGGGTCCTGCGCGTCCTCCAGGAGAGCGAGAAGGTCGTCGCAGCCGGCACACCCCTCGTCGAGGTGGGCGACCCCGGGAACCTGGAAATCTTGGTGGAGCTGCTCTCCGCCGACGCGGTCAAGGTGCGCGTGGGCGCCTCGGCCACAGTGGAAGCCTGGGGCGGCCCGCCGATCGCCGCGGAGGTGGTGCGGGTCGAGCCCTCCGGCTTCACCAAAGTGTCCGCCCTCGGCATCGAGGAGCAGCGAGTGCGCACGATCCTGGAGCTGCGCGGCAGCGCCGAGGCCTTGTCACGGCTCGGGCACGATTACCGCGTGTTCGTGAGGATCACCGTCTACAAGGCCGGCGACGCGCTGCGCGTGCCGATCAGCGCGCTTTCTCGAAAAGGCGAGCAATGGGCGGCGTTCGTCGTCGAGAGGGGACGCGCACGGGCCACGCCGGTCGAGATCGGCCATCGCAATTCCAACTTCGCCGAAGTGGCACGCGGACTGTCGCAGGGAGCCACGGTCGTGTTGCATCCAAGCGATCGTATTGCCGACGGCGTGAAGGTCACCTCCACGCGCAGATGATGCGCGCTTGCGCCGTGGGCTGCGGTCCTAGCGGCGCGGTCCTAGACACCATGATCCGGAGGAGGGCTGCAAAGCGACGCGATAGGCTGGGAGGTTGCCGTTGGGACATCCCATCACCGCTGGGCACGTTTGTCGCGGACAAAAGATGCGATAGCACCGCATACGAATACGCCGGTTAGAGCACGTTGAGGTTTGCCTTCCTGCCTCAGCTCGCCGGCGCGCCCAAGCCACGCAAGAGATGGCCGACAAGATAGGCGACGGATGCCGCTCCCAGCCCGATGACCAACGTCTCGAGCCCCGATCGCGTCCAAGGATCGAGCGACCACAGGCTCTTCGCCGAGCCGATCACGAAGAACACCAAGGCCGTCAGGCCCGCGGCCCATGCCAGCGGCGAAGCCAGTCCGAGCAGGTACGGCAGCAGCGGGATAGCACCGCACAGTACGAAAGCCAGGAAGGTCTGAGCACCGGCCAGGAGCGGGGAGCGCACCGACGCCGCAAGACCATACTCCTCAGCCAGCATGGTGGCGATCCAAGTCTCCTTGTTCGCCGTGACCGCTGTCACGGCGTCCTCCAGGCTCGGACCGCTCAAACCTTTGGCAGCCAGGATTTGGCGGATCTCCTCGCGCTCGCCTTCAGGGAACAGCGCGATGTGGCGCTTCTCGACCTCGGTCAGGCGCCGGCGATCATCGATCTCGGTCTTAGTCCCGCTGTAGTTGCTGGCTGCCATGGAGAAGCCGTCGGCGAGCAGGTTTGCCAGACCCAGGATGATGATCACCGGCGAGGACAGCTGCGCCCCGGCAACACCGGTCACCACCGCAAAGGTCGTAACAGCGCCGTCGATGCCGCCATAGACCCAGTCGCGCAGGTAGCTCGGCCGCCGGGCCTGGGAGAGCCGCTGGCGGATCGCCTCGCGGGTGTGGGCGTGCTCGGCCAAGCGACATGCCCCGCCAGCTACAGCGCAACGTGAGCCGCGAGATGCGCTGGGAGCTCGCTCATAGGAGTCTTGGTCAGGTCGGCGACCACCTCTGCCGCAACGACGGCCTTGACCTTCTCCGGCAACGCTGCGCGCAAATCACCCATGGTCACCGGCGGAGCCACCAGTACCAGGCTTTCGAACCTCTGCTTCGCCTGCCGCTCTTCGATCGCCTCTGCAACGCGGCGCGCGAACTGCCGCTTCTGCTCGCGGTGGAGGTCCGACGGGCTCTCCATGGCGTGCCGCGCGCTGCCAATAGAGTTGAAGCTGCGTCCCGGCCGATCCGTGCCGAGCTCATGGCTCGGCAGCAGCTCCGCGTCCAGCGTCATGTCCTGCACGATCGTCAGACCCGTGCCTTTGCCTGTGTTCTCGAAGACGCGCGCCCGGGCAGCGTCGGTAATCAGCACCCAGGTTCGGATCGGTTTCATGACGATACCTCTTTCAGGAGCCTACGGTTCGAGGACGTATGTGCCGGGCGCATCGGCCAGGGGCCTGAGCGCGGACCCTCCGACCGCGGGAGGGCTCACCAGTGTTCCCGACCGCGCCGCGAACCAACTCGCCCATGCAGGCCACCACGAGCCTTGCTGGACGGGCGTGTCGCGCACCCAGGCGTCCGGGTCGAGATAGTGGTCCTGCTCGCTCTTCTCGCGCAAGCGGTAGCGCCGGTCGGATCGGCCGGGCTCCGACACGATGCCGGCATTGTGGCCGCCGCTCGTCAACAAGAACGTCACATCGGTGTCGAGCAGCAGGTGCAGCTTGAACACCGAGCGCCAGGGCGCCACGTGATCGGTCTCGGTGCCGACCGCGAACGCCGGCGCCCGGATGTCCGTGAGCGCGATCGGCCGCCCGTCCACACGGTAGCGGCCTTCGGCCAGATCGTTGT
>JBAPMW010000054.1:0-2855 GCA_049278815.1 Hyphomicrobiaceae bacterium | reverse complement strand
CGCTCCGCCAGCGCCTGCTCGGCGCGCTTGCGCTCCGTGATGTCGCGCGTGACGCCCAGCAGGCGCACCGGCCGGCCGGCGCCATCTCGCACCGCGTTGCCCTCGACCGCGACCCAGCGGGCGGGCGCGGCTTCGCGGCACCCGCGGGGCAGAACGCGATACTCGGTCCGGCACGGGGTGCCGGTCTGCCGTGCGATGGCGAAGGCCGCATCGAGGCGCGACAAATCCTCAGGGTGCACGACGCGCCGAACCTCGGTCAGCGTGCGCGGCGGCCCCGCCGGGTCATGGCCGTTGATGCAGCCGTCGCGCTCGTCGCTTTCGAAGGCATCTGTGGCCAGATCAACGCTCCAGACGCCTAGCTCGGCACCGCCCAGGGCCAGCCGGAGGCGCTCGTTGCTTTCGCGCAAGGCGGCCTCGTTGCGCCGGCGCTCGGCGAACAGCGCGGACAAGGTGAGGGTGCACAGAGAGCCGATCAACAGCATCGTCTGGACGGTGGGGACGGCGAGGTCAGCGCCGCCGAGTTGACCCAGGCGGAACGTCGTCGCCCAGACCAGCACGGCGGAGACGACCAGTACGGCCGCGGCGGCAAGAACCGGGCGGCATCGGGCCGCGATCCACAGCAAGAAGGGGAACAGGGCGGCCGGAGGCACATGGGAGAGGGGCGCGCCCGGCGGCGCTGCGAACAGGGCCGCGCTCGCCGCAGCCAGCAGGCCAAGTGCGGCCGCGCCTTCGAGCGCCTCGCTCCTGGGCATGGGCTCGAAGGCGAGGCGATACAGCCCGACCAGAAGCGGGGCGACGATGACGATGCCGAGCCCGTCCGCGGCGGCCCAGACGCGCCAGACCTCGTGGAGGGGCGCCGCGGCAGGAAGCTGGTGCACCGCCACAGCGGCGCCAAAGGCGGCCGTCCCGGAGGCCAGGGCTGCGGCGGCCAGGAAGCCCCACAGCCCGTGCCAGTCATCGAACTTGAACGGACGGCCGCACCAGCGGTCCACCAGCCAGGCGGTCAGCAGCGCCTCGCCCGCGTTGCACAGGCCAAAGCAGAGCGCAACCCAGACCGGCCTTCCCTCCAGGAGGTTGGCAGCTACCGTTGCAGCGAGGACGCCGGCGGCGACAGCGGCGCGGGCGTCCCGTCCGAGCGCGATCAAGACGCCGGCGGCAACGCCGGAGGCGGGCCAGAGCACCGGCACAGCCTCGGCCTCACTGAGGAGCGCGAAGCTGAGCCGGGCGGCCAGGAAGTAGACGCAGGCCAGCGCCATGGCGAGACCCATGCCCTGGCCGAGCGCCCGCGCCCATGCGGGGCTGCGCTCCTGTCTGAGACCGCGCTCGAGTGCCGGCCCGCACTGGGCTCGCTCTCGGGGTTGGCGCAGCATCGTGGCTCCTCCCGGCGCCACTCATACTGCGGTCGCACCGGCGAAGCGAGCCGAAGCGCGGCCAAAGGCCGGCACTACCGCAAGCGATGGTTAAACTGACCTCCTCGCGCGCGTATCGGCCGTGCATGACCGTCTGTCGGGCCGTCCCTGCGGCCTCCACCCTCAATCACGGCCAGTATGGAGCAGGGCCGACGTGGCGCCGCCGCCTCCGGGTTCTGCAGCGCCAGCCGAGCCTCGTTGCAGAGTTGATCGAGCCACATGCGCTGACCGTCCGACCAATCGACGTCGGCTTCCCGATACCGCCTGGTGCGCAGCCGCGCCGTGACCGTCCACCAGTTGTTGTATCGACCCGAAAGTGCCAAAGCCACTGCCTGCCGCATGGCATCGTAACGCCGGTCACTCATGCCCCCCTCCACTAACTTGTAGCCAAGCCACCCCGCGCTAGGCATATTTGATACGCCAATTGGGCGTGTCAAAGGCAATTGTTATGCGACAAATCGATCACCCGGTGCTGTGGATATTTCCGCAGTTTCTATAATAAACAACAGAAAACCTACATCATCGTTAGGCTATCGGATATCTGATAGCGAAATCACAACTCGCCAGAGCCTCCCTGACCACTCGCAGCGGGGCGCAACCCGCACCTGGGGCGTGCAGGCGAGGCAAAGCATAGAGAACAGCCGACGGATGATATCGCTTCCTTGGCGAGAAACCCTTTGATTACCTGTGCATTTTGCCCTCGACAGCCTCTTCATCTCCGTCGGGATCGTTAGTCCTTGTCTCCGCGGCTCCATGTGGGAGAACAGCGGAGAGAAGCCATGTTCGAGGACGACGGTCTTTGGCCCTGCAAATGCAGCGAATGCGGACACGAGTGGTATTCGAGCATCGCGGCCATCCGCGCCGATGCGCAGGTGGCGTGCTCGGCCTGCAACGGCTGCAATGCGATTGCGATTGGGGAGTTCGATTACGCCCTGCGCGCTGCGCGTACCGGCAGCTACGATTTCTCCTATCTGGTGCGCATACCGCCGCAGTTTCCGTCCGGCGCGGCGGCTTTTGCGCGACGAGCCGGCAGCGGCCTCGCCTGACGGCGTCCGCGCGTCACCCTCCCGGTCGCTGTCAGGTAAGCCCGGGGGCTTCGGTCCACGGGGTGGCTGGCGGCCCTCGCGGACCCGGCGCTTGGCAGATGTCTCGCGTTGATCCACGAGGATCCCGAGCGCGACTGGTCGGTGCAGGACCTGGCGGCGGCTCCGCCCTGTCGCGCAGCGCGCTGACGGAGCGCTTCGAGACCATGCTGGAAACCTCGCCGATCCGCTATCTGCGCGACTGGCGCCTGTGCCTCGCCAGCGTCGCGCTGACGACTTCGGGCAAGACCGTGGCCGACATCGCCTACGACGCCGGGTACGGAACGGAGGCGGCCTTCAGCCGGGCGTTCTCGCGCACCTACGGCATGCCGCCGTCGGCGTGGCGGCAGGCGGCGAGGGGCGG
>JBAPMW010000053.1:0-2608 GCA_049278815.1 Hyphomicrobiaceae bacterium | reverse complement strand
GTGGTGCCCTGGGGTCAGACCCGCAGGGTGTGACCCCTTACGTCCCCTCCGACTGCTCCGGACCCGGCTTGGGTGGGCGGAGGCGGGCGATCCGGAGGAGCTTGGTGGGGGTGAGGCTGACGGTGGTCTCGGCGCGGGGCTTGGCGCGCTTGAGAAGGGCGTGCACCTGGCGCGAGGCGGCCATCGTGCCGTCGTTGGCGTAGGCCTCATGGTTCTTCTCGATGTCGCGCAGATCGTAGCGGTAGTTCACCATCAGGCCGTGCGCCTCCTTGAGGCCCTTCGTCGAGGCGTCGCCCAGCCAGTTGATGCGCTCCAGCCGCGCGCCATTGCCGAGGTGGAAGCGCGCCACCGGATCGAGCGGGCGCCCGTCGCCGGCCTTCTCGTGGAGGAAGTAGGTGGCGGCCAGGCGCAGCAGGGTGGGCTTCAGCGATTCGGCCACCGCGTCGCTGGCCGCCCAGCCCAGGTCGGAGAGCACCGCCAGGCGCTCGCGCTCCTCGGCGCTGACGAGGCCCGCGCTGTCGATGCCGGCCAGCGCCGCGTCCAGCCAGTCGGCGAAGCCCGGCACCGGCGAGAGGGTGACGAAGACGCGCAGCGTCGGCCGCTCCTTGACGAGGTCCTCCACCACCTGCTTGATCAGGAAGTTGCCGAACGAGATGCCGCGCAGGCCCTCCTGGCAGTTGGAGATGGAGTAGAACACCGCCGTGGTGGGGTCGGCAGCGACCTCGCCGTTCTTGGGCGCCTCGTCCAGCACTGCGCCGATCGAGGACGGGATGTCGCCCGTCAGCGCCACCTCGACGAAGATCAGGGGCTCATCGATCAGCGAGGGGTGGAAGAAGGCGAAGCAGCTGCGGTCGTCCGGGTCGAGGCGGCGGCGCAGGTCGTCCCAGCCCTGGATGGCGTGCACGGCCTCGTAGGCGATGATCTTGTCGAGGATGGTGGCCGGCGTGTGCCAGTCGATGCGGCGCAGGACCAGGAAGCCGCGGTTGAACCAGGCGGCGAGCAGATGGCGCAGGTCGCTGTCGAGGGGCGCGAGCGAGGGGTCGCCCGTGCAGAGCAGGTCGCGGCGCATGGCCACGATCTCGGCGGTGGCCCCCGGCGCCAGGTTGAGGCGGCGGAAGAACTCCAGCCGCGGGCTCTCGACCGCCCGCTGCAGGGCGCGCAGCGAGACGGTCTCCGGGCCCGCGATGTAGGCCCGGGCGGCGCGCGCTACCTCGACCGGATCGGGCTGCAGGGTGCGGGAGAGGTACTTGAGGAAGTCGAGCCGGCCTTCCGGCGGCAGACCGCGGTAGCGCCGGAGCAACTCGCGCGCTATGGCGACGCCGGAGGCCTCGCCGCGGTTGGAGCTCAGCGCCTCGGCGAGCCCGGCGATGTTGTCCTCGCGGCCGGGGCCCCTGAGCGAGCGCGGCAGCAGCTGCCGGCCCTGCTCTGCGACGGAGTTGAGCAGCTCTTGCAGGAAGGAGACGTTCATACGACCTGCCATATAGTAAGCGTTTGACAACCTATCCTTAACATGGGCGCTCCATCCGTGGGGTCCAAGGCGCCGGCCACACTTTGCATCGTAGTGTGACGGTCTGACGAAGCAAGGGCAAGGCAATAGGCAATAGGCAGTAGGCAATAGTGCCTTCGAGCCGCCCTCTTCGGCCACTGCGGCTTTGAGCGCACCGACTATTGCCTATTGCCTATTGCCTACTGCCTGATGACAGAGACGCGTTAAGCCTGCATTCTACTCCCGTCTGGCGATTGCAGGAGACTGAGCCCCCATGAGCCCCATGACCCTGCCAACGGGCAGCGATGCCTACGAGATCCTCGCTCTCAAGTATGCCGAGCTCACGCAGCGCAAGCGCTACGAGAGCTTCATCGGCGTGGCCGACGACCACGACCAGCCGCACCCCCTCGACTACTTCGTCTGGGTGATCCGAAACGCCCAGCGGACCATCGTGGTCGATACCGGCTTCGACGCCATCGAGGGCGCCAAGCGGGGGCGCAAGGTCATACGCGCCCCGGCCGCGGCCCTGGAGCAGATCGGCGTGGCCGCCGGCAATGTCGAGCATGTGATCGTCACGCACCTGCACTACGACCATGCCGGAACGTTGACCGCCTTTCCCAAGGCCCGGTTCCACCTGCAGGCTGCCGAGATGGCCTATGCCACCGGCCCATGCATGGTGCATGCGCAGCTGCGCCATTCGTTCACTGTCGATCACGTGTGCGAGATGGTGAAGAATGTGTACTCGGGGCGGGTGGTGTTCCACGACGGCGACGCCCAGATCGCCCCGGGGGTGACGGTGCACAAGATCGGCGGCCACAGTCGCGGGCTGCAATGTGTCCGCGTCGCCACCGCCGACGGCCCGGTGGTGCTCGCGTCCGATGCCTCGCACTACTACGAGAACTTCGAGAAGGGGAAGATCTTCCCTGTGACGGTGGATATCGCCGACGTGCTGTCCGGCTACCAGCGCCTCGTAGCGCTCGCCGGCTCGCCGCACCGCGTGGTCCCAGGGCACGATCCGCTCGTGCTCGTCCGCTACCCGGCGCTCAACAGCGCGACGCAGGGGATTGTGCATCGCGTGGATGTGGCGCGGCTGGACGTGTAGGGGCGGTCGGTCCGTCGGGG
>JBAPMW010000052.1:0-1709 GCA_049278815.1 Hyphomicrobiaceae bacterium | reverse complement strand
GTTCACAAGATGCAAAAAAACGCAAAGCTCCAACATCGGCAGAACTACCTGTATTGCGCTGGCAAAATGCTGAGAACGGGCTTTTCTAGGTTAATAAAAGCCGCGCAACTTGAACGGAGCTGCCACTGAGAAATTTAACCACTCGACGTAACCACGGATTAGCAGCCATTGCAAAGTTTGCGGTTCTCCCTGCAGCGATCGCCGAATGGGTCGGGACTCGTGGCGAATATTTTAGGTGACCTCCCCGATATCCGCATTTCAGCACCTGAGCGAGGGTTGCAGCGTAGGGCTTCGTGACCAACGCAAGGTTGAAGAAACGAGGGGTGTGTGGAAGCTCATATCCCTCCGGCGGCGCGAGCGAGGTGCCGTGTGTTGGCATGGCTCGGGAGAAGCATCCCCTGAGCTGCCCGCCAATCGCGCGCTTCGCGCTGTAGAGAAAAGGAACTCCGTAATGACTGACAATCTGGTATCGGCCATTTCGCGCTTCCTCACCCCGGACCTGATCGGCAAGATGGCGTCGGTCTCGGGGCTGGACCGCGGCACGACGCAGAGTGCGGTCGGCGCGTGCATGCCCGCGATCCTGAGCAGCCTGGCCGACCTTGTCGCCAAGCCCGGTGGCGCGCGGCAGCTCGCCGACACGATCGCCGAGCAGCCGTCGGGAATGCTCTCAAACCTGGCCCAGACTCTCGGCACGGGCGGCATGTCTGCCGAGAAGGGCAGCGGCATGCTGTCCTCGCTCCTGGGCGGCGGCGTCCTCAACACGTTGGTCTCGACGCTCAGCCGGTTCGTCGGCGTCGGCGAAGGCTCGATGCGTACGTTGATGGGCCTGCTCACCCCCGTTGTGCTGGGCGTCCTGGGCCGCGAGCAGCGCACGGCAGGCATGGAGACGGGCGGCCTCGCACGCATGCTCATGGGGCAGAAGGATCAGATCGGCGCCGCCATGCCGGTGGGCCTCTCCGATCTCCTGAGCTCGCGCGTGCGCATGGAGGGCGGCGCCGAGACGGTCCGGCCGGAGCCGCGCGTCTATAGCGAAGGGCGCGACTTCGAGGAGGGCCACCGGCGGGAGCCGGAGCGCGAGACGGCTTATCGGGCGACGACGACCTCCGGCGTGCGCCGGCCCGTCGAGGCCAGGGAGACGACGGGCGGCGAATGGAACTGGGCCTACTGGGCGCTGCCCTTGCTCGCTCTCGGCGGCCTCCTCTGGTACCTGCTGCCCGGCAGCCAGACGGGCACCGACCGCACGGTCACTGCACCTCCGGGGCAGTCCACGCCGGGCACGCAAACCACGACACCGGGCGGCATCGCCACACCGACGCCTGGCAAGGTCACGTACCTCTCCAAGGCCGAGCCTAGCTGGAAGCCGGTGGGCGTCTACTATCAGCAGGACATCTACAACAAGGCCGGCGAGAAGGTCGGATCGGTGAAGGACCTCCTGGTCGGGCCGGACGGCCGCATCCACGCCGCGGTGCTGAGCGTCGGCAGCTTCCTGGGCATCGGCGAGCGCAATGTCGCCGTGCCGCTGCAGTCGATCGAGGTCGATCGCCGCCCCGACGGAACCCGCATCACGATCGACGTGGCGAAGGAGACGCTGCAGGGCGCGCCCGCCTTCGAGCACAGCAGCGCCGGTCGCGGGAAGTAGGCGCCGGTCGGCATCCACCGCCAGGTCCACCGAGTGAGTGCGGTGGCCGGCGGCAGCCGCCCGATGGCTC
>JBAPMW010000051.1:0-1729 GCA_049278815.1 Hyphomicrobiaceae bacterium | reverse complement strand
CTGCCGAGCCTGCCCTCGGCGCCTGAGCCCAGGCCCGCACCGCTCGCCCCCGCTGCCCCGTCGGCGGCGTAGCCGTGCGCCTTGCGGGTGCGGTCACTGTGGCCGATTTGCCGGGCCATTGCATCGTTTGGCCACAATGGTCCGTTTGTTCCCGGCCTCGCACGGGGAATCGATAGACAGTCGAGACACGGGCGGCGGATTTGCCGTTCGTGCACCGTTTACCTGACTGATCCAGGATCGGATTATGGAGCGCGTAGGACTGAGGACGAGCGCGGCGGCACGGTTGAGGGACAAGCGATGCAAGCCCGGATAAGCACCGACGTTGGGTTGGCTCAGATGCTGGCCCAAGGGCTGGCCCACAGACTCGGGCGCGGCGCGGCGGCGCTGGCGCAGGGCTGGCGCCGGCTGGTCGGCGGGACGGCCTATCGGCCGGAGAAGCATTACATGCGCGGGCCCGGCCCCAAATGGCGGGCGAAGCACGCCGGGACGGGGCCGCTCCGGTCCGGCCGGCACGCCCCGCAGGACGCCGCGCGCAGCAGGTAGCGGCCGGGGTGCGGCCCGAAACCCGTCCGCAACACGGCCCGAATCGGCTCGCCTTCCGGCCGGCGCCCGGCTAAAAGCGCAGGAGGCGCTCCGGCACACAACGGGGCAAGGTTTCCCCAGTCAGGTGCATGCGCACCTTCACGTGATCACCTTGGCATGATGACCTTCACCGTGCACGAGCCGCCCAACCCGCCGGCCGACCGCATCGACCGGGCCGCCGGCATGACCTTCGTGCGCGACGGCTTCTCCTGGAGCGCCGCTCTGTTCACGCCCATCTGGATGCTGGCACACCGGCTGTGGTGGCCGCTCCTCGCCTACCTCGCCACGACGGGGACCATCGAGCTCATCAGGCATGGCGTCGCCCTCAATCCCGGCTGGCTCGCCCTCGCCACGCTGGCCCTGAGCCTGCTGATCGGCCTGGAGGCCGGCACCTTGCGCCGCTGGTCGCTCGCCCGGCGCGGCTGGGCCACGCTCGGCACGGTATCCGGCCGGACCCAGGAGGACTGCGAGCGGCGCTTCTTCGACGGGTGGCTCTCCACCCGGCCCCAGTCCAACTCCGCGGCCCCATCCGACGACACGCCGACGGCCGGCGCCGGCAGGTCGCTGCCCGGCGCCTTGTCGGCAGCGCAGGCGTAGTAGGGAATAGGGAATAGGGAGTAGGCGCAGCAACTCTCTTCCCCACTCCCCACTCCCCACTCCCTACTCCCTGCCTCCTCCCCTCCGCCCCGCCAGCGCCCCAAGATCGAGCAGCAGCGCCTCCGCGAGTGCATCCTCCAGCGCGCCGCCGAGGCGGGCGGCCTTGGCGGCATCGCCGATGCGGGCCAGCGCGGCGTTGAGCCGGGGCAGGGTCCACGCCCGCGTCTGCTGCTCGATGGCCGCCTTCTGCCTGAAGTTGGGCTGCGGCTTCAGCGCGCGCATCAGCTCCTCCAGCGACCGGCCCCCGTCGAGGCCGCTGCGCAACCGGTGCAGGCGCAGGAAATGCCGCTGCAGCGCCAGGATCGCGCCCTGCGCGCTCTCGCCGCTGGTCACGCAGCGCTCGCACTCCCTGATGGCCTCGCCCGCCCGCCCCGAGGCCGCGGCAAATGCCACCCGGTCGAGCGCGGTCTCGGCGGCGTCGCCGACGGCCGCCTCCACGTCCGCCTCCTCGATGCGGGCCTTGCCGCGGGCGTAGAGCACGAGCTTCTCC
>JBAPMW010000050.1:0-16626 GCA_049278815.1 Hyphomicrobiaceae bacterium | reverse complement strand
TACGCCGCTCCGACCTCCGCCTCGCCGGCAGCAGCAGCGATGCGGGCAAGCGCCGCGACCACCTCGTGCAGCGGGGCGGACTTGGGCAGCACAGGCGAGCCCGCAGCCGTGGCCCTGGCGTCGGGGAGCGCGTCGGCGCGGTAGAGAAGGCGCACGCCGTCCTCGCGCAGCCAGTGCACCAAGGTGCGGTGCTCCCGCGTATCGGGGCGCCATTCCACCACGGCCGCCGAAAACTCGAACTGGGCGATGCGCGGCAGCGCCTCCACGGCGGTGCGTGCGATCAAGACCTCGGCACCGGCACGCTCCAGGGCCGCCTGCAGCGCCTCGGTGCGGCCGATATCGCTCTCCACCACCAGCACCGTCTCGCCGATCAGGGCGGTGCGGTCGAGCAGCGGGGTGTCCGACTCGGCCGGCCTGAGATAGGCGACGATGTCGGCCAGCTCACGCGCGACCACGCGGCCCTCCGACCAATGGCCGGCCGTGGACTGGGCGCGCTGGAAGCGGTCGAGCAGCTCGCTCTGGCTGACGATGCCCTTGTCGATCAGCATGTCGACGAGCACTGCGCACACGCCAGTGTGTCCGGCAAGGAGCCTGGCTGCCTGATCGTTCATCGCTGCCCCCAAGAGTCGAAACTGAGACAAGGTTGAGACGGGATCGAGCAAAGTGTCCGGGAGGGCGGCGGGCTTTGCGACAATGCCCTCCCGGTCAGTCTGTCGGCTCCCCATCCGAGCACCCCGCTTCGCCCGGACGGGTTAACCAGCCCACAGCTGGGTCATACATCCATCTGTTGTATGCAGGATAGAGAGCATCGTTCACAAGTTCGTCTGTGGATAGATCGAGTACGCCGTTGCCAACCCAGCCGCGGTCACGTTCTTAGCTCTTGCGAATCGCTGCTGGCGCCGCGCGGAGGTGCCGCAGTGGGCCCGCTTACGACGATGCTGGCGACGAGACTGAGAGACGCCCGACCGCCGGCGGGGGCCTGTCGTTACTTGTCCTGTCTCCGACGCTACAGCGAGCTTGTCATCCCGCGCCTTGTGCCCGGGATCCACCCCACACCGTGCTCCGGAGCTTCTTGTGAGCTGGATCCCGGCAACAAGTGCCGGGATGACAACAGTAAGATCCGTCGGAGTCACAGCACTATTGCGTCATGCTCATCTTGTCGCAGTTGGCGTCGCCGAGGCGGTAGTCCTTGTGCACCTGCTCGATGATGTTGGAGTACACGTACTCCTCATCGTACGGGAAGATGACGGCCCAGCTGTTGATGGCGCGGCCGCCGCACACGAGGTTGACGCGCTGGTAGAAGGACGTGGTGCCGTCGGCCTTGGTGCCCGTCAGAACGAACCAGGTGGCGCGCACCGGGGCGTAGTGGATCTTGGCGCCGGGATAGCTCGCGCCGATGAGGAAGGTGCGGTACTCCTCGAGGCTCTTCTCATCGAAGTTGGCGATGGTGCCGACCAGCAGACGCGCCTTGCCGTCCTTGGAGACGGCCTGGAACCCATCCGGGGTGGCCATCGGCAGGGGTGTGAACTCGTCGGTGGGATAGGTGAGGGCGAAGCCGTGCTTGGCGTTGAGGTAGGTCTTGTATTCGGGCCCCCGCTTGCTCTGGGCAAGGGCGCCATCCGCCGCCAGACCCAACGATCCTGCGATCAGCCCCGCGATCAGGGCGAGCCGGCTCACTGTGCGCGTCATGTTCGGTACCTCCGCGTGGTGTAGTCGCGCTTGAAACCTGACGCGATTACGGGAGGACAGAGGCCGGTGGATTGCGGGCCGGGAACACAAAGTCGCGAGCATGGTGTCAGACCAGGGTCTGACGCCGCAGCGCCAGCGTCGGTTGCGGAATGGTGTCAGACCCAGAGGGTCTGACACCTACTCGTGCTTCCGCCGCACCATCAGCTTCGACAGGAACGGCGTCGAGGTCAGCTCTGGCTCCAGGCCGGCTGCTGTGAACAGACCGTCCAGGTCGTCGATGGCGTAGTGGCGGTAGTAGGGCTCGTGGAAGCGCTCCGGGAAGGCCTCGATCATGCCGTCCCAGCCGGGGCGGTCGCCCATCTGGAGGCTGTCGAGGAAGGCGAGGAGGCCGCCAGGCTTCAGGACGCGGGCCATCTCGGCCGCCACGGCCCGGCGCACCTGGGGCGGCAGCTCATGGAACAGGAAGGTGGACGTGACGATGTCGACGCTCTCCGAGGCCAGCGGCATGCTCTCCGCGGCCGCCTCGATCAGCTCGGCGCCGCGCAGGCCCTTGAGCTGGCGGCGGGCCTCCTCAAGGTAGGGCTGGGACAGGTCGAGCCCCTTGAGCTGCATGGCCGGATAGGTAAGCCGCACCTGGCGCAGGAAGCGTCCCGTGCCGCAGCCCACATCGAGCAGGGTCGCCCGGCGCTGGTCGCGGCCGGCCATGAAGCGGGCGATGGCGGCGAGCGCGGTGCGCCGCATCGGGCCGGCCGAGCCCATGAACAGGGTCTCGACCTGCACGTCGTAGAGCCGCGCCGAGCCCTCGGTGAGATAGCCGCCGGTCTGGAAGTGGAAATCCTGCGCGTAATAGTCCGGCACCTCGGCCGCTGTCGGCTCTGCTCTGGCCGTGGTCGCGTCCTTCTGCGCCCGCCGCGCATAGGCCTCCGGCAGGTCGAGGAACATCTGGCGCACGCGCGCCAGGTGCTGCGGCAGCGGCGCCGGATCGTCGTCCATGGCCGGATAGAGCCCCTCGCGCACGTTGAGGGCATCGGCCATGAGGAGCTGCGCCTGCGCCGCCAGCAGCTCCTGCAGCGACGGCACCGGACGCCTCGGTTTATAGCGCGGCGGCGCGGCGGTCTCCCGGCCGAGGCGCTCGGTGCGCCAGTCGAGCGCGCGGTTCAGGGCAAAGTACCAGCCAAACCGCAGCGACTGCCCTGCCAGCTGCGCCGCCATTGCGAGATTGTCGCTCACGTGACCTCACGTCGTTGGGTCGACCCTGCGAAAGCCGGGGGGGACGACCCAACACGGTGTTGGTTTTCGACGCGTCGGGTCGGCGCTTCGCTACCCAGAAACTAGGCGGATGCTGCGAGCGTGGCAAGAAATGGCGGGTCATGCGGCCGCTTTCAGGTAGACGCGATACCCAAGGGCGCGGAGGCGGCGACTTGACCCAACCTACACTGAGCCGAGGCGTCCCGCCTTTCCCGTCCCGCCACGCGGGCAGTCCCTGGGGTCAGACCCGCAGGGGTCTGACCGCTTCGATGGCCTGCTTCGATGGCCTTGTGCGGGGTGCGGCCCATCGCTAAGCTTCCCGTGCGGCGAGAATAGCACCTGGTCGGATGTTGCGGCGCAGCAAGCCAGCCGGCGCCAGTGTGGGCGCGTGGGCATCTTGGCGTGACCGTAATGGGAGGATTTCGCCCTCGCGGAGAGGCGCTTCAGACATGTCGGACATGAAATTCCTGGTGGTCGACGACCATGCGCTGATCCGGGAGGCGATGCGCGGTGTGCTGAGGGAGCTGTGCGGGGACGCCGCCATTCTGGAGGCCGCCAGCGCGGCCCAGGCGGTCAGCCTCATCGGCCAGCACCCCGACCTGGCCCTGATCCTGCTTGACAACAAGCTGCCCGACCGGAATGGCGTGGAGCTGCTGCGGGAGCTGCGCGAGCTCCACCCGGCGATCGCGGTCGTCATGCTGTCCGCCTTCAGCGACCGCGAGACTGTGGTGGAAGCCCTCGACAACGGCGCCCTCGGCTTCATTCCCAAGACGGATTCGCGCGAGGTGCTGCTGGGGGCGCTGCGGCTGATCCTGGCGGGCGGCACCTACATTCCGCCGGACGTGCTTGCGCGCGTGCCGGCCGGCGCGGCCCCGCAGCCGGAGAAGACCGCGGCACCCCAGAGGCGCCTCGCCCCGGCCGACCTCGGGCTGACGGAGCGGCAGGTCGATGTGCTGGCGCTGATGATGCAGGGCAAGAGCAACAAGCTGATCTGCCGCGAGCTGGATCTCGCCGAGCCCACCGTGAAGAACCACGTCTCGGCCATCCTCAAGGCTCTCAACGTCACCAACCGCACCGAGGCGGTGCTGGCTGTGGCCGCGCTGGGGTGGGAGCTGCGCGCGCCGGGGCGATGATCGCCGTTCACGAACGGGGCGCCGCTGCCGACCTGACCCCGCTCCCGCTTCACCTCTTGAGCAACCCCGACATGATGGCCCTGAGCGCCATGGGGTTGACGGGCTTGTGCAGGAGGTGATGGGTGCTGCCGCCGGTCTCGCTGAGGCGCTGCCGGGTGATGTCGCCGCTGACGAGGAAGGCCGGGATCTCGCGGCCGAACGCGGCGCACAGCGCGCCGATGGCCTCGATGCCCGTGCGCCCATCCTGCAGGTGAAAATCGGAGATGATGAGGTCCGGCGCCTTCCCGTCAAGGCCGGCCAGCGCCTCGCGGTCCGAGCTGGCGGCGATCACCAGGCACCCCCAGCTCCGCAGGAGCCCGCTGGTCCCTTCCAGCGCCAGCGCGTCGTCGTCGATGACGACGACCAGCCGTCCCGCGAGATGGCCGGGCGCCACGGCCGCAGCGGCGGACACCAGGGCTGTCGTGGCGGCGCGGGAGGCCGCCCGCGGCACCGTGACGGAGAAGCGCGAGCCCTTCCCCAGCGTCGAGACCAGGCCGACTGGGTGGTCGAGGACGGCGCCCAGGCGCTCGACGATGGCCAACCCGAGCCCCAGCCCCACCTTGCCGCTCTCCTCCGTCGCGGGCACTTGGTAGAACTCGCCGAAGATGCTGCCCTGCTGGTCCGCAGCGATGCCGACGCCGCTGTCGCACACATCGATGCGCAGCGCATTGCCCACGCGCCGGCAGCCCACAACGATGCCGCCGAGCGAGGTATAGCGCACGGCGTTGGCGACCAGATTGAGCAGGATCTGCTCCAGCAGGATGGGATCGCTGCGCACCCAGGCCCCGCTCGGGACCATCCGCAGCCTGAGGCCCTTCTCGCCGGCGGCCTGGGTGAAGGTGGCCGCGATGCGACCCAGCACCCTGTTGACGGGGAACTCGGAGATGCTGGCCGTGGTCGCGCCGGCGTCGAGCTTGGAGATGTCGAGGAGCGCGTTGAACAGCTCGTTCATGTTGGCGACGGCGGTGTCGATGCGCAGCGCGAGGCGGTCGCGCTCGGTCGGATCCTTCTCGTAGCGCAGCTGCGCGGTGAACAGGTTCAGTGCATGCAGCGGCTGGCGCAGGTCGTGGCTGGCCGCCGCCAGGAAGCGCGACTTCGACAGGTTGGCCGCCTTCAGCTGCTCGGTGCGCTCCTCCACCTTGCGCTCAAGCGTGGCGTAGGAGGTCTGCAGCTTGGCCGCCATGTCGTTGAGCTGGTCGCCCAGCGCCTCCAGCTCGTCCCCGGACGAGATCTTGATGCGGTAGTCGAGCTGGCCGGCGCCGATGCGCGCCGCGCCGGCGGCGAGCGCCCGTACCGGCACCACCATCAGCCGCGCCAGCAACAGCGCCGCGAGCAACGCCACCGCCAATCCGGCCAGCAGCACGATCACGATGCGGACGATGGCGGTGTTGAGCGGCGCGTCGGCCTCGTGCTCGGGCAGCTCCACCAGCACCAGCCAGTTGAGCGGCGCGGCCGTGGCGTACGCCGCCAGCACGCGGTTGCCCCGCTCGTCATGCACGATCTGGGCATCCTCGCTGTCGCGCGCGCTTCCCGCCGCGCGTGCCGACTTGACCTGGGCGAGCTGGGAGAAATCCGTATACCGCAGCACCAGGCTGATCTCGGGATGGGCGATCAGCCGGCCCCGGGCGTCGACCACATAGGCGCGGCCGCGCCGGCCCACCCGGATCTGACTGACCACCTCCCAGATGTGGGTCAGGTTGACCTCGGCGATGCTGACGCCGTCCCCGCGCACGGCCTTCATGGCGATGGTCATGTACGGCACGGTGTCGCGCCAGAAGTAGACCGGGCCGTAGTAGACCTTGTGGGCGACCGCCTCCTTGAACTTGGCGTCCTTGGAGTGGTCGGCCTTGCTGTCGGGCACGTCCATGGCCTGCCGGGCGATGCGCAGGCGCTCCCGACCCTGGCCGTCGATCAGGGTGAGCTCCGCGATGGCCGGCGCCTGGCGCAGCAGCCGGCGCCCGTCGAGCAGCGCCTGCTCCAGCGGCGTAGTCTCCCAGGACATGTGCGTCATCCACCCGAGCTGCGCCTCGATCTCACGGATGAACTGGGTGATCTTCGACGCCGCCGAGACCGCCTGCTCCTTCTGGACGCGGAACAGCGCGACGCGGTGGTCGCGGAACGTGAACCAGATCTCGACCAGGCCGTCGATCACCAGGGCCGCTCCGATGACGAAGGTGAACAGCACAACGTACTTCCAGAACAGCCCCTGCCGCCCCGCCAGCCGGTCGCGCAGCCAGTCGCGCAGGCGGACACCGCCTGAGGCGATCCTCTCGATCCACTTGAAGCGACCCTTCATCGCACGCGTTGCACCATCCCGCCTTGCGCCGCACCCGATTTCGCCGGGCCGCGGCAGCCTCGAAGGCACCTTGCACGAGTCCCGACGAATACGGGTAAAGACAATGGCGCCGCCCGCCGCCCTCGCGTAGAGTCGGCCTCGTCAACCGAACCTAGCACGGACACGCCAATATGGAGTGTGCCATGAACCGGCGCGAGATCCTCTGTCTGCTCGGTGCCGCCGCCTTGGGCCCCTCGGCCGCCGTGGCGCAATCCTCGCCCGGCCGGCCGAGACGCATCGGTCTCATGCTCGCCACGGGCGAGAACGACCCCGAGGGCAAGCTCCGGGTTGCGACGTTCATCCGCGCGCTCGGCGAGGCCGGATGGGCAGACGGGCGCGATGTCACGGTCGATGTCGGGTGGATTCGCGGCAGCTTTACGATTGCCCAGACCGTGGCCAGGGAGCTCGTCGATCGCGGGGCCGAGGTGCTCGTCGTCAACGGCACGCCCGCCATGAACGCTGTGCTGGGCCTTGGGGAGCGCGTCAGAAGCATACAGATCGTCTTTACCGTCGTCAGCAATCCCGTCGGCGCCGGCTACGTCCCGAGTCTGTCGCGGCCGGGAGCCAACGTCACCGGTTTCAGCACCTTCGAGCCGGAGATGGCGGCCAAATGGCTGCAGCTCCTCAAGGAGGTGGCGCCTGGCGTGCAGAACGTGAGCATGCTGCTCGACCGCAAGTTCATCGGCTTCAACTCGCTGCTGGAGGAGGTGCAGAGAAGGGCGCCCGACCTCGGTGTCGCTGCCCACCCCGCGTGGGCCAGCTCGCTGGACGACATCGAGCGCAACATCGAGACCATCGCCAAGCGGGCCTCGCCCGGGCTCATCGTCAGCCCAAGCCCGATCAACACCGTCAACCGCAAGCGCCTGATCGGCATCTGCAACGACAACAGAATCCCGGCCATCTACCCCTTCCGCTTCTATGTGCGCGAGGGCGCCCTCATTGCCTACGGCTTCAATGCGGCCGATCAGTTCAGGCGCGCCGCGGCTTACGTCGACCGCATCCTCAAGGGCGAGAAGGCGGGTGATTTGCCGGTGCAGGCGCCGACCCTGTTCGAGCTCGGCATCAATTTGAAGACCGCCAAGGCCATCGGCCTCACCATGCCGCAATCCCTGCTCGTCGCCGCCGACGAGATCGTGGAATAGGCGCCATTGGGACAGGTCCGCAGGGTCTGACCCGGGTCTGACCCCGTGCCGATACTTCGGTACTGGGTCCATCGGCTCCCCGCTCCCCACCCGCCCGTACACCCTAAGTGGCGGATTTTCCTGCCTCTTGGGCGCGCTCCTACCCGACCCGAGACAATCGCGCCAGTACGTCTGGCGGATTCACGGCGGCGCCGCCGTGTGAGAAACACCGTCCCAGAACGCCGACATGCAACGACGGCGACGATGGAGACGATCATGACAATCCCACCCCGCGCGATATTGCCGCGCAGCTTCACCAGCGGCGCATTGCCCGGAGGACTCGGCAGAGCCCTGCGCCGCTGGTGGCTCGCCTACATGGAGTGGCGCCTGCAGCGCCTCGCCGCCAACCTGCTGCACCGCATGAGTGACCGCCAGCTGAGGGATATCGGCCTCACCCGCTCGCAGATCGAGCTTGCGGCCCGAGGCCAGGCCGGTCAGCACCCGCTCCTCCACGGCCGCTTCTCGTGAGCGTCTGAGACCGAAAGGGCCGAAGCTGTCATGCTCACCAGTCTGCTCAACCCCCCGCGGCGGGCGCGCCGCGGGCCGGTGATAGCCCTGCATTGCTCGGGCGGCGGCGCCAGCCAGTGGTGCCACCTGACCGAGGCGCTCGGCGGCGCCTGCGCCGTGCTGGCCCCCGAGCTGTACGGCTCCGAGGCGGCCGGCCCCTGGCCCGGCGAGCACGCCTTCGCGCTTGCCGACGAAGCCGCCAGCATCGTCGCGCTCATCGACGCAAGCAACGAGAAGGTGCACCTCGTCGGGCATTCCTACGGCGGCGGCGTCGCGCTCAAGGTCGCGCTGTCGCGACCCGGCCACATCGCCGGCATGGCCCTCTACGAGCCGACCGCCTTTCACCTGCTGAAGCAGCTGGGCGCGGCCGGGGAAGCGGCGCTCGCCGAGGTCGCCGGCGTGGCGGGCGCCATGGGCCGGGGCATCGTCGCCGGCGACTATCGCGGTGCGGTTGCCGCCTTCGTCGACTACTGGAACGGCGCGGGCGCATGGGACGGCCTGCGGCCGCATGTGCAGAGCGCGCTGACCCGCTGGGCACCCAAGGGACCCCTCGATTTCCGCGCCCTGCTCGAGGAGCCGACGCCGGCCGAGGCCTACCGCGCGCTCCGGTGCCCGGTGCTTCTCCTGCGCGGCGAGCACGCCCCGCGCCCGGCGCGGCTGATCGCGGAGAGCCTGGCGGAGCTGCTGCCCATGAGCCGGCTCGCGGTCATCCGCGGCGCCGGCCACATGGGGCCGCTGACCCACGCGGCAGAGGTGGCGGCGACAATCGCCCGGCACATCACCGCGGCCGGCCGAATTTTCGCTGCCGTCCGGTAGGCCGCCGCATGGACCGGAGACCCATTCGCCTCGTCCTACCTCATCTTACCACGCCTTGCCCTCGCCTCGCCTCGCCTCGCTTTGATTGACGCCATCGATATTCACCGTTGTCCTCCAGGTGCGGAGCCGAACATAATGTACACTACCGAAGCTGCCACGCTCGCAGATGCGCTCGACGGTCTGGGCGCCGGCCTGTTCGTCGTCGATGCCGCAGGCCGCATCGTGCATGCCAACGCCAGCGGCCAAGCCATGGTGCAGGAGCGGGCCGTGCTGCGCGCCGCCGACGGCCGCCTCGCCGCCTGCGATGGCCGCTCCGCATCGGCCCTGCGGGAGGCCATGGCCAAAGCCGCCGGCCCCGAGGCGCGCTCCACGACGCTCCCCCTCAACACGGACGGCGGCATGCACTCCGTCGCCCACCTCATGCCGCTCGCCCCGGGCAACCGCCGCAGCGGGGCAAGCTACCCTGCGCTGGCTGCCGTGCTCGTGCACAAGGCAGCCATCGAGGGCAACTTCCGGCCGGAGGTGATCGCCAAGCTCTACAACCTCACCCGCGGCGAGATGCGCGTGCTGCTCGCCATCGTCGAGGTGGGCGGCGTCGCCGAGACCGCCGAGAGCCTGGGCCTCAGCGAGGCCACCGTGAAGACGCACCTCCACCGCGTGTTCGGCAAGACCGGCACCGGCCGCCAAGCCGACCTCGTCAAGCTGGTCGCCGGCTTCTCCAACCCGCTGGTCGGCGGCTCGCGGGCGCCTGCGCTCCCGCATCGGAGCCCGCCAACCGACGGACGTGCCGCGCTGCGGCTGGCGTCTTGACGCCGCTTGGTGACGTTTGGGGTCAGACCCTGCGGGTCTGACCCCAGCGAAACCCATATCATGCCGAATATCCGCACTCCGCATTGCCAGGAATCTCAATTGATCCGTAATGGCGCGGAATCATCTCTGGCACGGCAGGTTGTGCCATGGGGTCAGACCCGCAGGGTCTGACCCCCAATTACTGCCAGCTCCGCCAGCTTGGCGCGGAGCGCCGCCTCGTCGGCGGCGAAGCCGCCTTCGACCCACCACTGCTCGGCGGCTCTCAGAATCTCGCCCACGCGCGGACCGGCCTCGACGCCGACGGCCAGCACATCGGCACCCTTGATCGGGAAGCGCGGCACCTGCCACCGCTCCGGCAGGCCGAAGCGGTGGCACCAGTCCTGGTTGTCGGGCGGCGCGGCAGAGCGGGTCCAGCCGATCAGCACGCGCTCACGGTAGGCGGCTGGCCCATGCCGGTAGAGGTAGACCCGGGCGGCGGCCGCCGGGGATGCAGGGCCGATGTCTGCGCCGCGCCAGCGGGCGGCATGCGTGAGCCTGGCGGCCTGGTCGTTGGAGAGCCGCAGCCGGTCGCGCAGCCGCTCGGCGTCCTCCTCGACCTCCACCGCCAGGGCGGCGAGGCGCAGCACGGCGTCAGGGGCGAGGCCCAGCGCCGCCTCGATGGCGGCGAGGCGGACGAGCAGCGTCGGGCGCGGCGCGGCGCCCAGCACCGCGGGGAGGAGGCCATAGTCCTGCATCAGGGCCGCGATCTCGGGCCCGCGCGGCGCGATGAGCAGGCGCAGCAGCTCCACGCGCACCCGCTCGGCCGACAGGATGGCGAGGCCGGCGCGCTCGCGCACGCAGGCGCCGAGGCTCTCGGCATCGGCCGGTCCCTCGGCGAAATCGGCGGTGAGGCGGAAGAAGCGCAGGATGCGCAGGTAGTCCTCGCGGATGCGCGCCCGCGCGTCGCCGATGAAGCGCACGCGGCGCGCCGCCAGGTCCGGGAAGCCGCCGAGCGGGTCGAAGATCGTGCCGTCGGCGTCGCAGTAAAGGGCGTTGAGGGTGAAGTCGCGCCGCCTGGCGTCCTCGGCCCAGTCGTCCGTGAAGGCCACCGTGGCGTGGCGGCCGTGCGTCTCCACGTCCCTGCGCAGCGTGGTGATCTCGTAGGGACGCTCGCCGCACACCACCGTGACCGTACCGTGCGGCAGGCCGGTGGGGATGGCCCTGAGGCCCGCGGCCTCGGCCGCGGACATGACCTCCTCCGGCCTGGCGTCGGTGGCGAGGTCCACATCGGCCACCGGCCGGCCCGCCAAGGCGTTGCGCACCGCGCCGCCGACGGCGCGCGCCGCGTATCCGCGGGCGACCAGCGCGGCGAATACCGCCTGCGTCTCGGGGCGGTCGAGCCAATCGGCCCCGACAAGGCGCGGAGGAGGGGAGCCGCGCACTTGGGGCGCTTTGGGGGACGCTGGCGGCACTTTGGGGGACGCTGGCGGCACTTGCGGGCTGCTACTTGAAATGGCCGGGCTCGATCTGCCCGTCCTTGATGCGCGCCGGCGTGTAGGTCTGGTTGAGATCGCCCTTGGCGATGTCCGTCGTCACCCCGTAATAGATGAGGGTTCCGAACACCAGCACGGCACCGCAGAGCCCGAGCCACACCAGCGGTGCCTTGGCGACGACCTCCCCGACCGGGCGGCCGGGCCGCGCCAGCAGGGCGTAGCCGAGATAGGCGACGGTGGGGACGAAGAACAGCAGGATGAGCTCCAAGGCGACCCGGATCATCGCGCGAACAGCCTCTGGTGCATGTTCCTGAGCATGCCGGCGGTGGCGCCCCAGATATAGCGCTCCTCGTAGGGCATCGCATAGAAGAAGCGGCGCCGGCCGCCGCGCCAGTCGCGCGAGTCCCGGCGGTGGTTGGCCGGGTCCATCAGGAACCGGAGCGGCACCTCGAAGGCCTCCGCCACCTCGCGCGCATCGAGCGCCAGCGTGAAGCCCGGCTGCACCAGGCCCACCACCGGCACGACCTGGAACCCGGTGCCGGTTCGGTAGCTGTCGAGGTAGCCGAGCGGCTCCACGCACGCCGGCAGGAGCCCGATCTCCTCGCGCGCCTCGCGCAGCGCGCAGGCGAGCGGGCCGTTGTCGTCGGGGTCTACCCTGCCGCCGGGGAAGGAGATCTGGCCGGCGTGGCTCCGCAATTCGGGCGAGCGCAGGGTGAGGAGCACGGTGAGCTCGGGGCGCAGCACGATCGGCACCAGCACGGCGGCCGGCTGCGGCGGCGGCATGACGGCGAAGTCGGCCTTCAGCTCGGGGTTCAGGTCCCAGTCGCTCGGCCCCACCGCCGCGCCGGAGCGCGGGTCGAAGACCGCCTCGGAGGGCGCGGCATCGAGCCCGCGCTGCGCCAGGGTGCGGAAGCCCGTCTCGGTGAAGGGGTCGGCGGCATCGGTGAAGGGCGTGTCCATGGGCGGGGAACATAGCAACCGCCGCTGGCGCTTTCCACCACCCACGGGACACGCCAGCCCGTCGCTGGCGGCCACGGCCTTCCGCGTTGGAGCATCCCTTCGCAAAGGCCGTACTGATCAACCAATGTTTGTCAGCGCTCAGGGCGCGGGTTGGCGCGGCGCGCCGGCGGTCCTGCCGGCGATCCACCAGTACACCAGGCCGCCGACCAGTCCGGATATCGACGCCTGGAGCGCAAGCCCCCACGCTTCATTGGCAGAGAGCCGGATGCCGGGAATGGGCAGCAGGAAGGTTCCCAACCAGACGAGGGCGACGCAGGCTCCCCCAACGGCGTAGTACGCCGCCGAGCGCCAGCGGCGCGCCTCCGCAAGGGAGATGAGATACACGGCGGGGAGCGCCGCCAGCAGGCCGATCAGAACGAAAGCGAGGAACCCGTTCAACAAGTAGAAGCCAATGCCGACCGGATGACCTCCCAACAGAGCGGGCCAGACGATCTCGAGCAACGAGCGTATAGCCCGCGGCAAGGCTGGCGAGGGTAAAGCCGACTGCGATCCCTGGCCACCGCTCGTCCCCAACGGTGGTCGGTGCACGCTCCGTCACAGGGTTTCTCCACTCTTTGCCCGCTTCTTGCGCTTGGCGGCCGCGGCGCTCTCCTTGCGGAAGGGGCGGGAGCGCGGGCACACCTCGGCCAGGAAGTGCACGAGCGTGCCGGTGAGCGCAGCCTCCTTGAGGCCGTAGTGCACGTTCTGGCCGCGCTTCTCGCGCCAGACGAGGCCGGCGTTCTCCAGCACGGAGAGGTGCTTGGAGATGGCCGGCTGGCTCATGGCGTCGGCGAAGCGCTGGGCGATCTCGCCCGCTGTCATGTCGGTCCTCGACAGATAGGCCAGGATGCGCCGGCGCGGCGCCGACGACAGCGCCTCGAAGACCTTGTCGACCGACATCTCTCTCCCTTCGGGCGGTGTCAGACCCTCCGGGTCTGACACCAGGGCTCCCACGCTCGTAGTGCTATGGTGTCAGACCCGAAGGGTCCGACACTCTCGGCGCGACCGCCATACCACAAATGTGATTGGCGATATCTTCTTTTATTATTTAACTCATTAGTTATTAAGTCAAGCAGTACGACGATGCGTACAGGAGGATGCGATGCAAGATGCGCACGCGGGAAACGCGGCCCCGGCCGTGGATCGCATCGACGAGGCGCTGCAGAACGCGGAAGGAACGTTCCGCTCACCGCGCATGGTCGAGGCCGAGGACACCAGCGCGGTCGCGGGCGAGGTGCATTGGCAGCCCGTCAAGTCGCTCTGGATCTCGGGCATGACGCTCGCGGCGCTGATCGGCGGGCCGCTCACCTTCACCTGGGGTGCGCTGGCGCTGTTCGTCGCCACCGCGGCCGTCACGGTCTGCCTCGGGCACTCGCTCGGCATGCACCGGCGCCTGATCCACCGCGCCTACGACTGCCCGCTGTGGCTGGAGCGGCTCTTCGTCTATCTCGGAACGCTGGTCGGCATGGCCGGCCCCTACGGCATGATCCGCCAGCACGACATCCGCGACTGGGCGCAGAGAAAGGCGCGCTGCCACCCCTATCTGGCGCACCGGTCGGGGATGCTGCGGGACGGCTTCTGGCAGCTGCACTGCGAATTGCGCCTGGCGCACCCGCCGCAGCTGGCGATGGAGCGGCGCGTGGCCGAGGACCGCTTCTACCGCTTCCTGGAGCGCACCTGGATGGCCCAGCAGCTGCCCTGGGCCGTGCTGTTCCTCGCCGTCGGCGGCCTGCCGTGGCTGGTGTGGGGCATCGCCGCCCGCGTGGCGGCCTCGGTGACGGGGCACTGGCTGGTGGGCTATTTCGCCCACAACCGCGGCCCGCGCTCGTGGCACGTCGAGGGCGCCGGCGTGCAGGGCTACAACGTGCGCTACTGCGGGCTCATCACCATGGGCGAGGCCTGGCACAACAACCACCACGCCTTCCCGGCCTCGGCCCGCCTGGGCCTTGGGCCGGGCGAGGCCGATCCGGGCTGGTGGGTGCTGCGCGCGCTGATGGCGGTGGGACTGGTGTGGAACGCCAAGACGCCGCAGACGCTCCCCGCACGGCCCAATCTGGTGGCGCTGCGGTGATCAGGGGTCAGACCCTGCGGGTCTGACCCCATGGCGAGCCCGCCGGCAGTCGGGGGTCGGGCGTCGGTGCTCCGCCGACATCAGGCTCTAAGGCGTCACCCCCTGGGCGACGCGCCAGGACCCGGCGGTGCGGCCGGCGATCCACCAATAGACGAGGCCGCCGACAACGCCGGGCGCCCAGAAGAACATAAGGTATTCCCGGTTGAGGATGAGCTTCGGGATGGCGGCCATCATCGTCACCAGCGACCAGGGAAACGCGGGGTTCCGTGCAAAAATCGAAAAACCGACCATTACAGCGACGACCCCCGCGCCTGCATAAAAGACGGACGACCGCAGCCGGAGCGCCTCGGCGATGGCAACAACAATCGCGGCAGGTATGAACACGATGACGGCGCCGAAGCCCGCAACTACTGTGGTCATCAGCAGCAGGTTGCCCGCGCCCCGTTCCAACTCGGTCATTTGAGGCAGCCGCAAGCGCCCCGTGTGGACATCCCACAGGGGCGCGACCAAGCTCATCGCCAAGCCAGCGACGACGCACGCCGCCAGATAACCGCCCACAATCCTCGCCAGACGCATCAGCGCTCTCCTTACGGAAGTCGCTGGTCGTCGCGACTGCCGACGCCCGACGCCCGACGCCCGTCGGAACCGTGTCACTCGTGCTTGAAGCTCGCCTTCCGCTTCTCCACGAACGCGGCCATGCCCTCCTTCTGGTCGGCGAGGGCGAACTGGGAGTGGAACACGCGGCGCTCGAAGCGGATGCCTTCGGCGAGCGAGGTCTCGTAGGCACGGTTGATGCTCTCCTTGGTCATCATGGCGACGGGGAGCGACATGGCGGCGATGGTCTGCGCCGTCTTCATGGCCTCCTCCAGCAGCGAGGCCGCCGGCACCACGCGCGCGACCAGGTTGGCGCGCTCGGCCTCGGCGGCGTCCATCATGCGCCCGGTGAGACACATCTCCATGGCCTTGGCCTTGCCCACCTGCCGGATCAGCCGCTGCGTGCCGCCCGAGCCCGGCATGACGCCGAGCGTGATCTCGGGCTGGCCGAATTTGGCCGTGTCCGCCGCAATGACGATGTCGCACATCATGGCCAGCTCGCAGCCGCCGCCCAGGGCGAAGCCCGCCACCGCCGCGACCACCGGCTTGCGCGCGCGCGCCACCCTGTCCCACCTGGCGATGAAGTCCTCCTTGTAGGCCTGCATGTAGGTCTTGGACTGCATCTCCTTGATGTCGGCGCCGGCGGCGAAGGCCTTGTCGCTGCCCGTGATGACGATGCAGCCGATGCCGGCGTCGTCCTCGAAGGCGTCCAGCACCTCAGACAGCTCGGCGATCAGCCGGGCGTTGAGGGCGTTGCGCGCACCGGGCCGGTTGAGCCGGATCAGGCCGACGCGGCCTTGGGTCTCGGCGATGATGGTCTCGTAGGCCTTGTCGTGAGCCTTGTCATGGGCCCTATCGTGGGTCATGGGCGTGCTCCCTTCCGGTGGTGGGGACCGCAGTTGATCGCGTCCTGTCCCGCCCGTCCACCTTTTCCGCCCCGGGCCTGGAGCGACGGGCGGGGGGAGCATGTGGGCGGGGTTCCCCCGATAAAAGCGATCCGAGAGTCTTCTTGTCCACTGTCGATAGGTGTGAGCTGGCCACTAAGGTCTGGCTCCAACCCGCATTGGTGCGTAGGATTTATGCATTGATTGGGGGGATGCGATGCGGAAATTGCTGGACAATCCGATGCTGTGCTTCTTCCTCTGGGTGACACCCCTATAAACCCAACCAATGAGTCCTTGGAAGAGGCTCAGGATTTCTCTCGGAGCGATAGCAACTATGGGGGGTAGCCCTTCTGTTCCGGTGCCAAGGCGACTTCGTCGAGGTGCGCACGCGGCGTTGGCTTGTCGAGGGTGCAACGGGACGAGGTGCCTTGGTTCGTGTCCGGCTCGCCTGCATTGACGACGACGCCCAGGGCGAATCACTTGAGGTGCTCTGGCGCGACGAGGTCGACGCCTCGATCGTCGCCGATAGCCACTTGTCCGTGTTCGAGAATCCAGGGACCGATGACCCGGAGGTGTTCTCAGCCTACCTTCGCTCCGTCCGCTGGAATACCGCGACCGCGGCGGACAGAAAGCTCCTGCAGGCGCCCTTCAGGGCCGGCATCCATCTTGACGCCTATCAGCTGGTCCCGCTGGCCAAGGCGCTCGCCCTCCCTCGCGTCAATCTGCTGATCGCCGATGACGTCGGCGCCGGCAAGACCATCGAAGCCGGCCTGAGAAGGGCAGGGTGGCGGCGGAGGAGGAGGACGCGTGAGACCGGGGTCAGACCCTGCGGGTCTGACCCCATGCTC
>JBAPMW010000049.1:0-2890 GCA_049278815.1 Hyphomicrobiaceae bacterium | reverse complement strand
GACATGGACGCCGGCGGTTACGCGGGCGGGGGTCCCTTCGGCATGGACCGCTGGCGCCCGGAAGCCTGCGGCAGGCTCAGCCGATCGAGCGGGCTTTCGACCTTGGCGATCAGGCCCGTGGCCACGCGTGTGTAGCGCGCCGTCGTAGAAAGGCTGGCATGACCGAGCACCGCCTGGATGACGCAGATGTCGGTACCGCTCTCAAGCAGGTGCGTCGCGAACGAGTGCCGCAGCGTGTGCAGCGTCACCGGCTTCTTGATGCCGGCAGCCGCGGCCGCCTTCTGCAACAGGCGATGGAACTGGCGTGGCGAGATCGGCTTGGCGCGGTGATGGCCGGGGAAGATCCAGCGCTCGCCCGGCGCAAGCCCGTGGTCATAGCGCCTGGGGCGCTCGCACCACCATTGCCGCAGCTGCGCCAGCACCTCGGGCGGCAGCATGACATTGCGGTCCTTCTGCCCCTTGCCCTGCACGACGCGGATGATGCCCTGCGCGTTGTCGATGTCGCGCACCTTGAGCCGCGTCACCTCGCCGCCGCGCAGCCCGCAGCCGTAGCCGATGGTGAGCATGACGCGCGCCTTCAGGCTCGGTGCGCACGCCAGCACCTGCACGACCTCCTCGGGGGCAAGCACGACGGCGACCGCCTGGGGCTCCCTGAGGTGATAGATCTCGGCGACGAGATCGTGCCGCCGCATCGTCACCTTCAAGAGGAACTTGACGCCGGTCATGATGCGGTTGCGGTAGTGAACGCTCCTGCCGCTGTCGATGAGATGCCGCTGGAAGCCGCGCACGTCGTCGGGTGTCGCCGTCTCGGGCGAACGGCCGAGGTACGCCGCGAGCTGCTTGCAGGCGAAGACATGGCCCCGCTGCGTGCCGAGCGCGAGCTTGCGGGCAACCATGTCATCGATCATGCGCTGGCGCAGAGGGGAGCCGGCGTTAGCGGTCGTCATCGGGATCCGGCAAATCGCTGTGCTACTTCATTCCAATCATCGACCGGGTTCTGCGCTCCAAGGCGGCCGGCGAGCGGCGGCGCACGCGGGCGGTCGCCTTCATCGACGACTGATCTTCTCCAGCATCTGGCCGCGCATATCGCGGCCGGCAACCTCCTTCTCGACCATGATGAAGAGCCCCTTGCTGCCGCTGCGCTTCTCCCAAAGCTCGCCGATGACGCGCTTCTCGTTGGTGTCGTCAACGCCGGGGCCGGCGAGCAATGCGCCCTTGTATTCCACCACCAGCGTGCGCCCGTCGGTGAGCTGTGCCACGAGATCCGGATAGAACTTGCCGGAAGCCGTCGGCAGCCAGAACGACTGCGGGTGACGGGCGACGTTGCGAATCCAGAATTTCACCTGCGGCAGGCTGTCGAGCGCCTGCGCGCACTGGAGCTCCTCGCCGCCCTCCACGCTATCGAAGGCAGGAACGCCATCGACACCAAGGAAGTGCTTGGTGAAGCGGAAGCGGCCGGTGTAGCGGTGCCGCCGCTGGTCGGCATACATGCCGTCGCGGAAGGCGAAGCCGCTGTCGAAGGAGATCTGGACGTTGGCGTCCGGCCCAAAGAGGCACTTCTGATAGACGCGCTTGCGCTCGTCGCGGCGCGCCGCATCGCGGCGCTCGCGCAGCTTGCGGGACAGGATGAACTTGGTGCGCATCAGCGACTCGATGGGCAGCCTGCGCGGCCCGGTGAGGTGGCCGACGCACTCCGTCAGCCAGCGCACCAGATCGGTCTCGCGCGTCAGCCAATTGAGCGTCGGCATGCGTCACCCGCCCGCGCTGCGGGCGTTCGCCGCGCCATGGCGCCACGCGCACCTGAGATCGCCGAGACCCGCCATTCTCCCCCTCATCGCCTGCGTCCCACGCCTGCGGGTCGGCCAGGATAGCAGCGATTCCGCCATAAGATAGCGCCCCAGCCCCGGTCAAGCCGCTCAATCCACGGCTGAAGCTCTCCGACCATCTGGTGCAGCGGCGGCAGAAGGACATTGAGGCGCGCGAGTGGGGCGAGGGGCGGCTGTTCCCCAAGGTGGAGAATCTGGAGCAGACCTACCGGCTGCACCCGGACGCCAAGACCCGGATCCTGGTGGCGACGGACTGCCTCTCCGAGGGCGTCAACCTGCAGTCCTATTTCGACGCCGTGGTGCACTACGACTTGCGTAGGCGCCCGATTCTTACTTGCGAACAGAGCGCAAATCACTCATGGAGGCATCGAAGCGTAGTTTTTTGTACCCAGTAGCGGGTACTGTGACGATAGAATCAACCGCTTGAAGCGGCTGGCATTTTTCGTTCCTCGCTCTAGGAACTTCACCCTAACCCTCTCCCCGCAAGAGCAGGGAGAGGGGATCCGGGCGGCGCTTGCCGCGATGGAGTGCCCCGAGCACAGATTTCCGCCGCGGAGATAGTGAAACGCGCTTAAGCGTGTATGCAGATTAATGCTGCAGGCCGCCCCGGTTTGTGCTCTCATCCGGCCGCCTCGGAGACGAGACGGTGGTGGCCGGCACTGCCCCTCGATCAGGAGCCGGGGTGCCGCAGTCCGGTGCGTCGGCTGGTTGGTGGGTAGACCGCCCAAGCGCCAGCGCAGGTGGCCGGATGCGGTGAAGTCGAGCCTCCGAGACCCCGCTGCTGGTTGGTGGATAGGCCTATCCAAGCGCCAGGCGGCCGTCGGAGACGACCGAGCAGGGCGTTCTTTGCGCCCCACGCGATCAAGGTCAGAGGCCACCGGGCGCAAGCCTGGACGCCCTGCTCCTCCTTGAGAGAGCGAATAGTGAGTAGCGAATAGGGCGTTGGGGGGTGTATATACGCCCGGCTGACACCTGTTGCACCGCACCCGCAATGTGCTCCTATCCCCGCACGCGGCTTGGCGAGTAGGATTCCCGCACGAGCAGAGACCACGGAGCACTTATCC
>JBAPMW010000048.1:0-3957 GCA_049278815.1 Hyphomicrobiaceae bacterium | reverse complement strand
ATGCCGTCCTGGTGGATGCCGGACTCGTGCGCGAAGGCGTTCCGGCCGACGACCGCCTTGTTGTACTGCACCGGGAACGAGGTGGCCGCCGACACCAGCCTGGAGGCGCGGTTGAGCTGCTTGGCGTCGATGCCGACGTGGTAGGGCAGCACGTCGGAGCGCGTCTTGATCGCCATCACGATCTCCTCCAGCGCGGCGTTGCCCGCGCGCTCGCCGATGCCGTTGATGGTGCACTCGATCTGGCGGCAGCCGGCGCGCACGCCGGCCAGCGAGTTGGCCACGGCCATCCCCAGGTCGTTATGGCAGTGCACCGAGAAGATCGCCTTCTCCGAGCCCGGCACCCGCTCCATCACGGAGCGGAACATCCGGTAGTATTCCTCGGGGGTGGCGTAGCCCACCGTGTCGGGCAGGTTGATGGTGGTGGCGCCGGCCTTGATGGCGGTCTCCACGCAGCGGCAGAGGTAGTCGATCTCGGTGCGGGTGGCGTCCTCGGCCGACCATTCCACGTCCTGCACCCAGTTGCGCGCGCGCGTGACCTGGAGATGCACCATCTCCAGCACCTGCTCGGCCGACTTCTGGAGCTTGTACTTGCGGTGCACCGGCGAGGTGGAGATGAAAGTGTGGATGCGCGGGCGACGGGCAGCCTTCACGGCCTCTCCCGCCCGGTCGATATCGGCCTCGCCGGCGCGCGACAGGCCGCACACCACGGCGCGCTTCACGCGCTTGGCGATCTCCGAGACCGCGGCGAAGTCGCCCTCGGACGCGATGGGGAAGCCGGCTTCGATGATGTCCACGCCCATGTCGTCGAGGAACCCTGCCACCTCCAGCTTCTCCTCGAAGGTCATGGTGGCGCCGGGGCATTGCTCGCCGTCGCGCAGGGTGGTGTCGAAGATGTAGACGCGGTCGGAGCTGCTGGCGCCGCTGGCGGCTTCGGCGGCGTTGTCGCCTTGTGTGGAGCGGTGAGACATCGGAAGGTTCCTTGTGGATCTGGGTCGATCGGCCGAGCGCGTGCCCGGCGCCGGCAATGCAACGTGCCGGCAATGCAACGTGATGTGGATTTGACGTTGATCTGCGATCCCCTGAGCAACCGTCCCACCCTTGCTTGAACTTGGGGCGAGACCGCCGAGGCTCAGGGGCTGGTAAGGAGAAGCAGGCCGAGCGCCGTCAGGCCGGGAAGCGTCCCAGCCTCGATCAGGGCGGCGATGGAGCGGTCAGGGCTCACTGAACGGCTCGGTTGCCTTGGCTCTCGTGTGGCGCGACCAGGACCCGCGGTCGCTTTGTGGCGTCACTTAAGCCAAATCGCACACAGAATGGCAAGCGTAAACCGCCGGGGCCCGCCGGGGCTCTCACCACGACCGTAGCTTGGCCGCAACGCTCGCCAGGCCGGCACGCACAGGCGTGACACCCCGGCCGGTCAAGGCTATCAGTGGCGCCCGGCTGGTCTGTCAAAGCCAGGAGGATATCGATGAAGCGCATTGTTCTGATCGGCATCGGGGCCTGTGCGGCCCTGGTTGTCGGTGTCACCAACGTGCCTGCGCAGAGCGTTGACGATGCCGTCAAGATCTTCGAGTCCATGGGCGCCGACGCCGAGAAGCTCAAGCAGTTCTGCGCGCTCAACAAGCTCTTGGAGGACATTGGGGAGAAAGAGGACCCGACGACGGAGAAGCAGATCGCGGATGCCGTTGAGAAGCTCGGCGGCGAGTTCACCGCCGCCTGGGAGGCCGGCGAGAAGGTCGACGAGACGAGCGCGGACGGCAAGAGGTTCTATGACGCCGTATCGGCGCTCGCGGACAAGTGCAGCTAGCAGGCGCGGCTGCAAGGTCCAGGTTGCAGCCCTGTGTGCCGCCGCCCGGCGCGTCGGACGTGGGCGGCGGCTGTTGCTGTCGGCTGTGGCCGGCTCGGTCGAGGAGGGCTCCACCCCCTTGCCCAAAGCCGCATATCATGGCCGCCGTCGAGCAATTCCCAGGGGTGATCGAACCATGACGGAGCACAGTCAAGTAGAAGCCCTGATCGAGCGCCTGCTCACCGCCAGCCGGTGGCTGCTGGCGCCATTCTTCATCGGTCTGGCGCTCGGGCTTGTCATCCTCCTCCTCAAGTTCCTCCAGGAACTCTACCACCTTGCAGTCACGGCGCTCACCGTCACTGAGGCCCAGGCGATCCTGGGCGTGCTGACCCTGGTGGATCTCGCCCTCACGGGTGCCCTGGTGCTGATCGTGATCTTCTCGGGCTACGAGAACTTCGTCTCGCGCATCGACCACACGCGGGCACGCGATTGGCCGTCGTGGATGGCTTCGATCGACTTCACCTCGCTGAAGATCAAGCTGCTCGGCTCGATCGTGGCGATCTCCGCCATCCAGCTCCTGAAGCAGTTCATGGCCATCGGGAGTGTTTCCGACCGCGACCTGTGGTGGTCGACCGGCATCCATCTGGTTTTCGTGGTGTCGAGCGTTCTGCTCGCCCTGTCCGACCGCCTGAGCGCCAGCCACGTGGAGCCGGAAGGCAAAGACAAGGCGCCGCCGAGCGACGGTGCAGGCAATACGCATTGAGCCGCCGCCACGTTGCGCTACCATCCGGCCTGCCATCGCATCGGCGAGGGGCCGTCAGCCGCCCGCCGGCATCGCTTGAGAGAGCCCCAGGAGGAGACATGCAGGCGACCATCAACGGCTTTCGCATGAATTTCGCGGTCGAGGGCCCTGAGGCTGCCCCCGCCGTGGTGCTGCATCATCCGCTCGCCACCGATCTCAGCATCTGGAACGAGCTGGCCGCGGCGCTGGTGCCGCGCTACCGCGTGGTGCGCTTCGATGCGCGCGGGCACGGTGCCAGCGAGGCAACGCCGGCGCCCTACGACCTCGCCACGCTCACGGCCGATACCATCGCCTTGATGGACCATCTGGGGCTGGCGCGCGCCCATTTCCTCGGCCTCTCCATGGGCGGCATGGTGGGCCAGCACCTGGGCCTTGCGCATCCGCAGCGCTTCGCCAGCCTGATCCTGTGCTCGACCACAAGCCGTATGCCGCCCGAGACGCACGCGCTGTGGGAGGAGCGCGCCAAGGTTGCGCGCGAGAAGGGCATGGGCTCGCAGGTGGAGGTCGCACTGGCGCGCTGGCTGGCGCCGGGCTCCATGGAGAAGCCACTGCTGGTAACGGCCATGCGTCGCTACATCGAATCGACGCCGTCCGAAGGCTACGCCGGCTGGTGCCAGGCTCTCCGCACCCTCGACGTCACCGACCGCCTCAAGGCCATCAGGCTGCCCACGCTCGTTATCGTCGGCGCCGACGACCCAAGCACGCCGCCCGCCGCCGCCCAGGTCATCCACCGCGAGATCGCCGGCTCCGAGCTCGTCGAGGTGCCCGGCGTCTCGCACCAGCTCCACGTGGAGGATCCCGCCACCTTCAACCGGCACGTCCTGACGTTCCTGGATCGGCAGCCGCCCATCGAATGAGGCGGCGACAGCCGCACCATGCACCTTGCAGCGCGTTCTCGTCCTCGGCGGCTATGGCGCCTTCGGCGGCCTCGCCGTCGAAAGGCTGGCGCGGACGCCCGGCATCGAGGTGATCGTTGCCGGGCGCAGCGCCGACAAGGCGCAGGCGTTTGCGGCGCGGCTGGCGAAACAGGCGAAGGCGCGGGTATCGGGCATCGGCCTCGATGCGGGGAATGTCGCGGCCTCGACGCTCGGCGCCATTCAGCCGGCCGTCCTGATCAACGCGACGGGGCCCTATCAGGCGCAGGACTACCGGGTGGCGCGCGCCTGCATCGCGGTCGGCGCACACTATCTCGACCTTGCGGACGCGCGCGGGTTCGTAACGGGCATCGCCGGCCTGGACACGGATGCCCGCCGGGCCGGCGTCCTGGTGGTGAGCGGCGCGAGCACGGTGCCGGCGATATCGGCGGCTGTGGTCGATGCCTATGCAAAGCAATTCCGCCGGCTGGAGGCTGTGCATACCATCATTGCGCCCG
>JBAPMW010000047.1:0-9529 GCA_049278815.1 Hyphomicrobiaceae bacterium | reverse complement strand
CATCGAGACGTGCATGCGATACGATCCGCTTTATGTGCCGTCGGCGCCCGGCGCGTTGGGGATCGCCCGCTATATGCTGAAAAAGTATTCGGAAGCGCTGCCGCCGTTGCGCGAATTTGCATCCCGGAACCCAAACGTGAGCCAAGGCCACATCTGGCTGGCCGCCAGTCTCGCGCAGCTGGGGCAACTCGATGAGGCTCGTGCGGAGGCGACCGAGGTCCTGCGGCTCGACCCGAAGTACACGATCGACGGCACGCAGAGGCGGCTGGCGCTCTACAAGCGCCCCGAGGACACCGAGCATTTGCTCGACGGCCTGCGCAAGGCGGGCCTGCCGGAGAAGTGATGCTCCAAACCTTCCGCTAATTGGGTCATAATTCACGTGCGATGGGCGCGCGTCCGACAGCAAGGGGCTGAGAGCGGACGCTCCGGCACTCCGGCTCAAGTGTTGGTCTGGTTGGGAATTCTGCTTCAGCCGCGGCCTCGGCCCGCCCGCGGGCGTTGCCCAGGGGGATGCCGTGGGGGTATGCCAGAGCTGCCGCAGTCCGTGTTTTCGTTATTGCAGAGCCGGCATTTTTGTGGCTTTTGGCGGGCGAGCATCGCCCCGCGGCGCGGGCAGGCGTACAAGCAAGAACCCGGTGAAGGCTTAGGGCCATGAAGGTCAGGAACTCGTTGAAATCGCTGCGCGGGCGCCATCGCGACAACCGCTTGGTGCGGCGCAAGGGGCGTGTCTACATCATCAACAAGACCAACCGCCGCTATAAGGCCCGACAAGGCTGACGCTGCCGCTGCTTTTGACGCCGCCCTCGGGTGCGGCTATCCTGCCGGCATGATGCCCGTGCGCAATCTCCTGTGGCTTGCCATTCTCGCCCTCGCTTTGCTGGCGCCGTCCGGGGCGCTCCATCCCGCACGGGCGCAGGACAAGGCCCCCAGGGGCCCCAAGGCCGAGAAGTCGACGCTCGCTCCAGGCCTGCCCAAGACGCCGGCCGAGCGCGACAGCGTGCTTGCGGAGCTGTACGAAAGGCTCGCGGCTGCGGATGACGAATCCGAGGCCAAGGCGGTCGAGGGGAGCCTTGAGCGCGTCTGGCTGTACACGGGCAGCCCCACTGTCGATCTGTTGTTCGGGCGGGCCATGCAGGCCGTCGCCAAGAAGGATTACGACCGGGCGCTGCTGTTCCTCACCCATGTCGTCGAGCAGGCCCCCGATTTCACTGAAGGGTGGAGCCGGCGGGCCTACGTCCACTTCCAGCGCAACGAGGTGGGATTGGCGCTGGGCGACCTGCGCCGGGCGCTGGCGCTCGATCCTTCCAACTTCAGGGCGCTCGACGGCTTGGCCCAGGTTCTGCGCGACACGGGCGAGAAGGAGGCCGCCCTGGCGGTCATGCGGCGCCTTCACGAGGTGCACCCCCATTGGCCGGGCACGGAGAAGGCCGTCGAGGAGCTGGCGCGCGAGGTCGAGGGCCAGCCCCTGTAGGCGGATGCCGATCGCGCCGCCGCCCCCCGCTCTATCTGAAGCGACTGGCACACGCTGGCGAGAGCAGAAGAGAGCCGCGCTCGGTTTCGTCTTTAAGGTCTTCTTAAGTCCTGCTTCCGACCAGTTTTAGCGAATCGAATTTGGAATATGGTGCGACAAGCTGCATTACTCCAAAGACGATATCTGAATGCCGAATTTGTCCATCTATCTCAACGCATTAACCTTGCATTAACCTTTGCAGGCGAAATTCCGCGCGGGGTAATTCGGGGGAGAAAGAATGGTTTGCCATGCGAGGAACGATTGCTTGGGGCTGGTCCGCAAAGGCGTTTGAGGCATCGAGGCGAGAGCGCTTTCCGCGCCCGCTCCGGCATGCCCTCGTCCGGACCGGTGTCGTCTGCTTCTGGACCGCGCTGGCCCTGGAGCGCCGCGCCCTGGAGGTGTGGCGCGAGCAGCGCGCCCAGCGCGCGCTTCTGCGGCCAGGCCGCGCCCCGGCCCCGCGCGGCTGGCGTGAGCGAATGGGCAAGCTGCTGGCCTGGAGGAGCCGCGGCCATTGCCTGAGGGTTCCCGCCTGGTCGCTGCCGGACAGCCCGAAGATGCGCGGCCTTGGTCTCGGCCGCATGTGGGCGGTGCTGTGCCCCTATTGCGACGAGTTCCACACCCATTCGCCCGGCGAGGGCAGGCGCACTCCCCACTGCTGCAGCGAGCGCGACAGGCAGCACTACGTCCTGGAGCTCGCCGGCGCCCTGCCGGTGGAGCACCGCACCCGCTTCTATCGCTCGTCCAAGTCCGGCCTGCCGCGGCTCCTGCACCACTGGCCGGAGGCCAACCCGCAGCCCTCCGAGATCGCCGGGCTGCTGGCGGCGTAGGCGGAGCTGGACCCGCCTTTACGCGCCCATCGCTTTACGGCCCTTTGACCAGGATCGTCGGCATCCACGACGGGCTCCGCTGTTGGACGATCCATGCGCCGCCGAAGGCGATGAACCCCACCAGCACGATCTGCGGCAGCATGCCGATGAGCGCGGAGATCAGGCCGACGATGGCGGAAAGGATCGACTGCACCGCCCTCAGCAGGTCCTTGGCAAGCTTGTATATGAAGTAGGCAAGAGCGGCGATAACGACCACGTAGATGATCTGCTTCCATAGTTCCGGGGGAAACCCATTTGCGAACATTCTGGCCACTGCCCCGAAAGACCAGTCCCAGATGAACGTCAGGACTCGCCAGATGACCGATGCGAGTTGCTGGGCGATCTGCCCGACTTGATTGAAGACTTGCTGCATGGCGAACACTCCAATTGTCGCAATGACTTCAGTTGCCGAGAAGGTGCCCCGATAGCGCCCCGATAGCGCCCCGATAGCCATGGCTCCGTCGCTCGCGTGGCCCCCCACCGATGTAGCCCATTTGCCGTCCGTTACCCAATTATAAACTGAGGCGCTGCCGTAGAAGTTCCGCGCGAGGTGGCGCCGGTTGCCTCCCCGCTTGCGGGGAGGGCTAGGGTGAGGGGCAGCCCCAGGGGAAAAGCTGTCCACGAGGGGCCTTCGGAACGTGCAGCCCGATCGGCGCCTCACGCCTGCCGTTGACGGGTTGTAGCCCTTGGCTGCCCCTCACCCCGGCCCTCCCCCCGTCGCCCTCGGGATCATGTTGGCGAGGTTGCGCTCGTGGATAGCCCGAGGGCGGCGGGGAGAGGGAGACCCTCGCCACGGGCGTCACGCCTTGTCGAGGGCCGCCTGCACCAGGTCGGGGCGGTGGAAGGTGGAGCGGAAGGTCTCGGCCGGGTAGAAATCCGCCGCCTGATCGAGGCCGCGGTTGACGTGCCAGCCGATCAGGTCCTCGCCGCCGGGTGAGGGGGTGTATCTATGACGGGTCGGCGGCAGCGGGAAAATGGCAGAGGCGGTGCCAGGGGGAGCCGAGGGAGCCCAGGCGTCGGCATCCATTGATCGGTGGACGCGAGCATCGGCGCGTCAGGCTATAGTATCGTCACTGACTTCTCGATTGGAGCATGCGATGCAGCCAGCCGCTTCCACTGGGCACAGTGTTCCCGGGCCCACCGAGGCCGCGTCCTAGCATGTCACAATAGGACCGCGATGCAGGCCTAATCCGAGCTTGAACGAGCCTTTTTTGCACTCCTTCTTGAGCCCCTTTCCGTCTTTCACAACGTCCTACTCAGGAGCACGCACGTGAGCACGCGCGATTCTGACCGCAGCACCGGCCCCACCCGCCGCGAGGTAACGATCATGGGTCTGTCATTGGCGGCGGGCGCCGTCGCCGGTCCAGCTTGGAGTCCGGCCGGGGCGCAACAGGCCGGGGCCTCGGCGCTGCCGCCGCTCATTCCGCGCGCCACCATGTTCGGCAACCCGGACAGGGTCTCCGGTCAGCTGAGCCACGACGGCCGCCACCTCTCCTGGTCCGCGCCGGTCAACGGCGTCCTCAACGTGCACGTGGCGCCCATCGACAATCTCGCGGCGGCGCGCCCCGTCACGAGCGCCACACGGCGGCCGATCTACACCCATTTCTGGGCCTACGACAACCGCACCATCGTGTATGCCGACGACGTGGGGGGCGACGAGAATATCCGCATCTTCGCGGTGGACATCGCAACGCTCGCCAAGCGCGACCTGACGCCGCTTGCGGGCGTGAAGGCGCAGCCGATCGGGTATTCTCGCCGGCACCGCACGCGCGTTGCCATCGGCCTCAACGACCGCGACCCGCAGTGGCACGACCTCTGGGACGTCGACATCCCCACCGGCGAGCGCCGTCTCGTGCGCGAGAACCGCGACCAGATCGCAGGCTACGTCCTCGACCAGGACTTGATCCCGCGGCTTGTCACCCGCAGCCAGCCCGACGGCAGCGAGATGCTCTACAAGGTGAAGGGCGAGAAGCTCGATACCCTGGAGCCCGTGCTCACGATACCGTTCGCCGACAGCCTCACCACCGGCGCAAGGCATTTCACTGCCGACGGCAAGGCCTGGTACCTGGCAAGCTCGGTAGGGCGCGATCGCACCGCGCTGTTCAAGGTGGACTTCGCGACCGGCGCGCAGACGCTTGTCGCGGAGCATCCCAAGGCCGACATCGACGGCCTGCTGACCGATGCGCGCACGCTCGAGGTGACGGCCGTCTCGGCCACGCACGTGCGCCAGGAGTGGATTGCCATCGACCGGACGGTGGGGGCAGACCTCGCCTGGCTCAAGGACGAGCTCAAGACCGACTTCGGCATCTTCAGCCAGACCGAGGACGATACGCGCTGGGTGGTGGTCGGCGGCAGCGCCGAGCAGCCGGCCGTCTACTACCTCCTCGACCGGCCCCAGCGCCGCCTGACGCGGCTGTTCTCGGCGCGGCCGCAGCTGGAGCGCTACACGCTGGCGCCCATGCACGGCCGCATCGTGCGCTCGCGCGACGGGCTCGACCTCGTAAGCTACCTCACGCTGCCGGCCAACGAGCCCGGCGCCCGTCCGGCCCGCCCGCTGCCGATGGTTCTCAACGTGCACGGCGGACCCTGGTATCGCGACAGCTACGGCTACGACCCCGAGCACCAGTGGCTCGCCAACCGCGGCTATGCCGTGCTGTCGGTCAACTTCCGCGGCTCCACCGGCTTCGGCAAGGCGTTCGTCAACGCCGGCGACATGGAATGGGGCGGGCGCATGCACGACGACCTCATCGACGCCGTCAACTGGGCGGTCGCCGAGGGCATCGCCGAAAAGGACCGGGTGGCCATCCTCGGCGCCTCCTATGGGGGCTATGCCGCGCTCGCCGGCGCGACGTTCACGCCGGAGGTGTTCCGCTGCGCCGTCAGCGTCGTCGGCGTCAGCAACCTGGAGACCTTCATCGCGTCGATCCCGCCCTACTGGCAGTCGTTCTACGAGAACCTGGTGCGGCGCATCGGCGACCCGCGCACCGAGGCCGGGCTCGCCCATCTCAGGGCGCGCTCGCCGCTCAACCGCGCGAGCGCCATCTCCAGGCCGCTGCTGATCCTGCAGGGCGCCAACGATCCGCGCGTGAAGCAGGCCGAGTCCGACCAGATCGTGGCGGCGGCCAAGGCGCGGGGGCTGCCGGTCACCTACGCGCTCTATCCGGACGAGGGCCACGGCTTCATCATCCCGGCGAACCGCATCTCGTCGTACGCCATCATCGAGGCGTTCCTGGCCCAGCACCTGGGCGGTGCGGGCGATGGCGCAGGCGCTGCCGCCCGGTTCGAGCCGATCGGTGCGGACCTGCGCGGCTCGTCGCTGACCGTGGACGGGGCGCAGCACGTCCCCGGCCTGGAGGCGGCCTTGAAGGCGCGCACCTGACGGGCTGGCGCCGGCGGAAGGAGGCGGCCGCGGGTGGTGAAGTGGCCGTGAGGCCGTAGGGTGCGATGCGGCGAAGCGGCATCGCACCGAAACACCATTTGGAGCGAGCCGCCGCTTTGTGTCGACCGGCTCGGTGGAATCGCGCTGGCGCACGATTGCACCCTACGGCGCGGCGTCTGAGTCCCGCTTGCCCGCCCTGCCGAGGCATGCGGCCGGCCTTCCCTGCCGCCGCGTCAGCCGGCGGACACCGGCTCGGAGGTCGTGGGAAAGAGCAGGCGAACCGTCGTTCCGCGGCCCTCCCGGCTCTCGATCTTGACCTCGCCGGCGCTCTGCTGCACGAAGCCGAGCACTTGGCTGAGACCCAGACCGCTGCCATTGCTCCTGGTCGTGTAGAACGGCTCGAAGGCGCGCTTCCGCACGTCGCGCGGCATCCCCACGCCGTCGTCCTTGACCGCGATCTCCGCCCAGGGCCGCTTTGCCGGGGCCATGCGTGCCATGCCGTAGCGCCGGCGCGGCGGCTGGACCTCGCGCAGCTCGATCAGGATGCGCCCTCCCTCCGCCATGGCGTCCTTGCTGTTGAGCACGAGGTTCAGGAGCGCCGACTCCAGATGGATCGGATCGATCAGGCACACGAGTGGCCTGGCAAGGTCGAGAGCGAGCTCGATGCGCGGCCCTGCCGCCTGCCGCAGGATGGGCGCGAACCCCTCGATGAGCACCGCCAGATCGGTGGGCCGCGGGCTCAGCTCCTGCTTCCGCGCGAACGCCAGCAGCCGGTCGATGATCTCGAAGGCGGCCTTGAGCGAGCGGTCGGCATCCTCGACCAGCGCTATGGCGTCGGGCTGGGGCGCCAGCGACGGTTTGAGCAGCGCGAAGGTGGCGCGCGCGATCTTGATGGTATTGCCGAGATCGTGGGCGATGCCGCCCGCGATGCGCCCCATGGTCTCGAGCCGCTGGCTCTGCGCCAGGCGCGCATGCTCCACCTGCTCGCGGCGTCGGTATCTTTCCGAGATGAGGACAAGCCCGGCGGTCAGCAGCCAGACGAGAAGGGCTCCACCGCTCACGACGGCGGCATGCTTGTGCCATGCACTGTAGATGGTCTCCCTCGCCTGCCCAGACACCACCAGAACGGCGCCGTCGGCCACGGTCCGAAAGCCCAGCATCCGCGTCTTTCCATCGATCGGGCTTGTCCGCCAATCGACGATCCCGTCTATGAACGGCGTTCTAGGTGCAGCGATGTCTGCATAGGTCTTGCCGACAGCTGCCTCATGATCCGGCGCGCGTGCGAGAACCGTGCCGTCCTTGAGAACCAGCGCTATGAGATCGTCCTTCTGCGGCGAGAGGCGTTTGTAGAACCGCTCGAAATAGCGTGGCTCGAGCGCCGCAACCACAACGCCGCCAAAGCTGCCGTCAGGGTTGTTGACTCTGCGGCTGAAGCTCACAAACCAGACACCCACGGTCGACCTGCTCTGCAACGGCTTGCCGATATACAAGCCGAGGCTCGGGTTCGATCGGTGGACATGGAAGTAGGGGCGATCCTCGAAGCTCATGCGTGGCGTTCTTGGGTAGTTAGTATCATGTATGATGTGTCCGTCTGCGCCGACCACAAACAGCGCCCGCAGATAGGGAAGGCTCTTCAGCCGCTCATTCAGGGCGGCCCGATACACGGGATCGTCGGGCGCAAGGCCTGGCGCGAGCTGCAGCGCGTTGCGTATGCCGATCAGAGTCAGATTGATGGCTTGGATCGTTCGTTCGGTCTGCTCGGCGAGAAGGCTGGTAAATCCCTCGGCGAAGTGCTCAGCGGCAATCGTGACTTGCCTGTAGGTGCGCCACAATTCGACAGCAACGAGCAACCCCAAGACGAGCGCAAACACGAGGAGCTGGACGACATGGCGCGTCGACCGAACCGCCCTCCCCTGTGGCACACCCGCGATCCCCACTGGCACCCTTCGCGGCGAGAGGGCTGCACACGCAAAGGGACAGCCCGACCGGTGGTGCGGCAACGCTTAGACAAGCAGCGAGTACTGTAGTCTACATCGAACAACTTGCACAGACCATTGTTGGGGGCAATGCTGCAAGTGCACACTCTCAGCCGTCGACGAGCTTGTTGCGCACGGCGTAGCGGATAAGATCCGCAGTCGTCCTGAAGTTGAGCTTGCGCAGCGCGCTGGCGCGCGCGGCCTCCACCGTCTTTGCGCTGACGCCGAGAAGATCCGCGGCCTCCTTGCCGGTGCGCCCCTCGGCGATCAGTTGCACCACCGATCTCTCGCGCATCGAGAGCGCCGAGGCGCGTGTCGTGCTGGACGTGGCAAGGAACGAGGCGACCAGGGTCTCCGAGACCTTGCCCGTGAAAAAGGGCTTGTGCTGGGATAAGGCGTGAACGGCGGCCAGGACGTAGTCGTCCGGATCGGACTTGAGCAGGAAGCCGCGTGCCCCTGCCTCCAGCGCATGCAGCAGGATATCGTCGGTGTTGTGCATGGTGAAGATGAGGATCTCGGTGCGCGGCAGGTGATGCCGGATCTGCCGCGCCGCCTCGATGCCGTTCAGCTGCGGCAGCCCGTAGTCCAAGACCGCCACGTCCGGCTTCATGCGAAAGGCGTCGCTGACCGCGTCTTTGCCGTCGCGCGCCTCAGCCACCACGCGCCAGGACGCTCGCGTCTCAAGCAGCATCTTGAGGCCGCGGCGTATGACGTCATGATCGTCGGCAATCAGAATGGTGGTCATGTGGCCGTTTCGCGGCTGGCAGTGAGAGCGCCACGCTCTGGCTTCACGCTCCGCCGCCCTCCTGACCCCGAGAGACAACAGCGTGCATGGAGCCAAGTCCGCCTATGCCGGGTCGCATCCTCCTGGCCTTGATTCAACACCACCAAGGCCCGGCGGGCAAGACGCGCGAGCGCCATCCCCCATGGAATAGGCTTGCGGACATCCCATTTAGGAGTTCTCCCACTCCCGAGGCATACGCCGTCGGAGGCTATCCTCCGGCCTTCGATCGTCAACGGCAGTCGCCGTCCTCCGAACCCGTAGTCCTTGTGCCGAGTGGAGTATCGTCGATGGCAATGCCCGCCAAATCGCTAGCACGCGAGCCCCTCTATCTTCAGGTCTGCGAGTTGCTCACCCGTCAGATCGCCGTCGGCGTCTGGAAGCCCAACGCCGCCCTGCCCAACGAGCTTGAGCTGGCCAGAGAGCTGGGCGTCAGCTCCGGCACCATCCGCAAGGCCATGGAGAAGCTAGAGGCCGACCGGCTGGTCGTGCGCCGCCAGGGGCGCGGCACCTTCGTGATCGATCAGACCCGGCCGGAGATCGCCTCGCGCTTCGATCGCATGCGCCAGGGCGATGGCGAGCCGATCGTCTGGGGCGCCGAGCTCCTCGAGCACGGCAGCGGCACGCCGACCGGGCACGAGCAGCGGACTCTGCTCCTCGGACCGAGCGAGGCGGTTGCCCGCAAGCGGCGGCTGCTGGTCGCCTCCGCCCGGCCGTTCGCGGTGGAGGAGACATGCCTCGTCATCGGCCGGTTGCCCGGACTGGAGGTCACCGACCTCGGCGACTGGTCGCTTGCCCTGCTGGCGCAACAGCACGGCGTGCATGTGGCGCATGGCTGCGAGGAGGTGCGCCTGACCACGGCCTCCCAGGAGGTGGCGATGCTCCTCCTGGTCGAGCCGGGCACCGTCCTCGTGCAACTCGACCGCATCATCTCCGCCGCCGACGAGTCGCCCCTCGAATGGCGCAGCGCGATCTGCCATCTGCGGGAGGAGTACTACCACGCCGTGGTGAACTGAC
>JBAPMW010000046.1:0-4826 GCA_049278815.1 Hyphomicrobiaceae bacterium | reverse complement strand
TGTCCATCAACGAGGAGTTCCAATCCACCAACGAGGAGCTGGAAACGTCGAAGGAGGAGCTGCAGTCGCTCAACGAGGAGCTCACGGCGCTCAACAGCCAGCTGCAGGAGACGGTCGAGCAGCAGCGCGCCACGGCGAGCGATCTCCAGAACATCCTCAACAGCACCGATGTCGCGACGCTCTTCCTGGACGCCGACCTGAGCATCCGCTTCTTCACACCGGCTGCCAAGGCGCTGTTCAACGTCATCGCCTCCGATGTCGGCCGGCCGCTTGCCGACCTGACGCGGCGGTTCGAGGACGGCGATCTCCTGGCCGATGCCCGGGCAGTGCTGGCGACGCAGGCGCCGGTCACGCGGGAGATCAGAGCCCACGACGGCGGCTGGTTCATGCGCGGGATGCTGCCCTACCGGAGCGACGAAAGGGGCATCGAGGGGGTGGTGATCACGTTTGCCGACATTTCCGAGATCAAAGCCGCCGAACGCGAGATCGAGGCCGCACGCACCTACCTCGACAGCATCATCGCCACCATTCGCCAGCCGCTGGTCGTCCTGGATGAGCTGCGCGTCGTCTCTGCGTCGAGCTCATTCCATCGCGTCTTCTCGATCGAGCCCGCGGATGTCATCGGACGATACCTCCCCGCAGCCGGCGCTCATCTCGACGTGCCGGCGCTCCGCGACTTTCTGGCCTCCATCCAGGCCAGCGGCGCCACCATCAGCGACCATGAGGTCGAGCTCGAGTTGCCGGGCTTGGGACGGCGGGCGTTCTTGATGAGCGCGCGCGTGCTGCGGGAGGAGCCTTCGGCGAGGCGGAAGGTCCTGGTGGCGATCGATGATGTCACCGAGGCCAAGCGCGAGGGCAAGGCGCTGGAGGCCGCCAAATCCGAGGCAGAACGGGCGAACATGGGCAAGTCGCGCTTTCTCGCCGCCGCCAGTCATGATCTGCGGCATCCCTTGCAGACCATCACCCTGCTGCAGGGGATGTTGGAGAAGCGCGTTCACGACGAGGCAACCCTCAAGCTCGTGCACAGGCTCGACGAGACGGTGAGCACGATGGCGGACATGCTCGACAAGCTGCTCGACATCAACCAGCTCGAAGCGGGAGTCGTGAGCCCGGCGATCACAGAGTTTCCGGTCAGGCGCTTGCTCGACGAGCTGAGGACCGAGCTCACGTATCACGCGGCAACCGATGGTCTCGACTGGCGCGTGGTTCCGAGCAGCCTGACCGTACGCAGCGATCCCCGTCTTCTCGAGCAGATCATGCGCAATCTGCTGTCGAACGCGGTGAAATATACCGGCAAGGGCAAGATCCTGCTCGGCTGCCGAAGGCGCGGCGACAAGCTCCGCATCGAGGTCAGGGATACCGGCCCCGGTATTCCGGAGCTTGAGCTCCAGGCGATCTTCGAGGAGTTCCATCAGCTCGACAATCCCGCGAGCGAGCGAGGCAAGGGCCTCGGCCTGGGTCTTGCTATCGTGCTGCGCCTTGCCGACTTGCTCGGCCACAAAATCGATGTCCGCTCGCGTGTGGGCGTGGGCTCGGTCTTCGCCGTCGAGGTGCCGCTGGGGCAGGCCGGGGTCACGGATGTCCCGGAGCAGGAGCAGAACGAGGCGCAGGAGAGCACGCCGTCCGGCGGTACCATCCTGGTCGTCGAGGATGATCCGGCGGTACGTGAGTTGCTGCAGCTGCTTCTCGATGACCAGGGTCATCGCACCTTGGTCGCCGCCGATGGGTGCAAGGCGTTGGAGCTGGCAGCGCAGGGGGCCGTTCCGGGCCTCGTCATCGCCGACTACAACCTCCCGAACGGGCTCAACGGGCTTGAGGTCATCGCCAGCCTGAGGAAGCAGCTCCAGCAGGACATCCCGGCCATGGTCCTGACCGGCGATATCTCGACCGACACCTTGCGCGAGATCGCTGACCACGGCTGCGTGCATCTGAACAAGCCGGTGAGGATAAGGGAGCTGACGCGCCACATCCAGCGCCTCCTCGCGAGGCCAGTGGCGCAGCCGCCCCTGCTTCCGGAAGGCGAGCGGGCAGCCACCGTATTCGTGGTCGACGACAACCGTGCGGTCCGGGAGGCGATGCGCGATCTGCTGCGCGCGAACGGGTATGCGGTGCAGGCTTTCGCCGACGGGCAGGCCTTCTTCGAGGCCTATCGTCCAGGCCAGGAAGGATGCGTGCTGGTCGACGCGCTGATGCCCGGCATGAGCGGCGTCGAGCTGATCGAGCGCCTCAAGGCCCACGGCTACGAGCTGCCGGCCATCGTGATCACCGGCAATGGCGCCGTGCCGATGGCCGTGCAGGCGATGAAAGCCGGAGCCGTGGATTTCATCGAGAAGCCGGTCGGCCACGAGGATCTGCTCGCCAGCGTCAGACGCTCAGTCGATCTGATGCGCGACACCGCCAAGGCGTCCGCGTGGCGGGAGACGGCTGCGAAGCAAGTTGCCAGTCTGACGGCGCGTCAGCGCCAAATCCTGGACCTCGTCCTCGCAGGCCATCCCAGCAAGAATATCGCCGCGGACCTGCGCATCAGCCAGCGCACAGTCGACAACCACCGCGCGGCTATCATGAGAAAGACCGGCTCGAAGTCCCTCCCTGCGCTGATCCGCACGGCCATCGCCGCGGACGGGCCAGACCAACGATGAAAATCCCGCTCCAGCACCCCGCCACCTTCCTAGAAAAAGGCGGCGGCATACCGACGCCGGTTCAGCGCGCATCGCAGCGGGGCCGGAATCCCGACCGTGACGGAGCTCGTCGCGGCCTTCTTTCCATCCTTCGGAAGCCTCGCTCGACGCCTCCGTTACGGAGCCAGAGCGATATACCGAGCCGAAGGCTAGGCCGTGAGTCGCCTGTAAGATGCCATTTCGGAGTCAATGGTCCGACGAGTGCATCTACGCCATTCTATGGCGCCGCAGCGCGCCCGGGTTTTCACACCCTCAGACTGCCTTGAGATTGGTCTCGAGGACGCCTGATCGCTACTGCAATTCTGGCCGCGACCGGAGCAGTGCGCGAATTGACGGACGACCAAATAAGTCGGTGACTACTGGCACTGCCCTGAGCCAATAGATGGCCCGCCATGGCCGGCTCACAACGGCAGAAATTGGCACGTCGCGACAGGCGCTTGGCGGACGTTATCGGATCGCTCCGACGGTCACCAGGGCGTAGTTGCGCAAGCGCCTGACCCAGCTATACATAAGCGAATGTTCATCGACTTGGTATCCGCGATGTGGTCGGACACGCATCCGCTATTGGGAGAAGTTCGGTCATACTCCCGCACGCCGCGAGCGGCCGATGCTGAGTGAATATCGCTTGTACTCGGCGCCTTCGACACGTCGTCCGATCCCACTCCCGCCCTTGATCGAATCCCGACGCTCATCATTGTCGAGCCGTTCTAATGCAAGTGCTGGTAACGATAACGATGTCGGAGAGTTCCCGCGCGAAAGCAGCCTCCTGAACTCGGCGCGAAATTGTGCTTTTCCGAGCCGCCGTTCGTAGGTGCGACGCGCTCGGATCGCTGGCGCGCCGGACCTCAATCAGATTGTAGGCAGTATTGACGAGACCGATATGCGAAAAGGCCTGCGGGAAGCTGCCGACTAGGCGCCCACGCACATGATCGTACTCCTCCGCGAGCAGCCCTGGATCGTTGCGAAGCGATAGAAGGCGCTCGAACAGCCGCGTTGCATTCTCGATGCGTCTTAAGCATGACATAAGCATCAGCAAGCCAAAACGAGCATACGAGGAATGCGCCCTCGCGGCCACCGACACCATCGTCCACGTCTTCGGTTGGGTAGCACAGCGCGAGGCCATCGCGTAGCAGTTCGCGCTCGACCGCCGCCACCGTGCCGGTGACGCGCAGATCGTTCACCGTCAGGAAACCTACCTTCGGGATGAGCAAACTTTCAAGTTCATCGGCCGCCCCCGCTATACTTCACCCGGAAGGCGGCGCGTCCATACTTCTGCTGATCGACGGCGATTAGCCGCGAACGCCGAAACGCGCGAGAAACCGAGAGATGGAAGGACTGGCCGGCAGTCTAGAACCAGCGCCGCCGACGGCCAAAGTAGCCGCCGCCTCCGAGGACCAGCAGTGCGATGAGTATGACCAGAAGAAGTGTCGTTGTGTCCATGATGCTCTCCTGAGGACTCGTGAACCTTCCCAAGTTCATGTGATACTATCCGTAGCCGGCAGGAGGCGGAGTGGACAGGCTCGGAATCTACCCAACTTGCTGCTTGACCCGAACTGAAAAATCGTGATCGAAGGCGGCGGCTCGAGCCGGGAATGGATCATCCGAGCGCCATCCGCATTCGATCTGAGTACTTTCCGAAACTATCGATGCCTTGGAACGACGGCCCATTGTGAGACGTGACATTCCCACATCCTCCCAGCTCGCATCCACCCAGGTGGCTTGGCTGCCGGTGTCACCTTTGAACCCTTCACCTCAGGTGACGCCTTATGGCGATCGAACGTGCGTGCGCGCAGGCCGTACCCAAGCCGTGGGGTGTCGCCGATCTCCAGCCGTGGAGCAGGGCAGACCATGACGTCCGCCGTTTGATTGGCGAAATCTGGTATGAGCGATCCGGCAGTGGATCCTCAGATTCGTCGCTCCTGCTAAAATTGCTGTTCACGAGCCAACCCCTTTCCATTCAGGTGCATCCGGACGATGCGTACGCGCAGTCGATCGGCTTGGCATGCGGCAAGACCGAGGCGTGGTACATCCTGAGCGCGGCACCCGGAGCCAGAATCGCCCTCGGGTGTCAATCGGCGCGGAACTTTGACCCCTGATCGGCGTCCAATCTTGACCCCTCCACTATGTGCGTCTTCCGCTGCTCAAGGC
>JBAPMW010000045.1:0-11736 GCA_049278815.1 Hyphomicrobiaceae bacterium | reverse complement strand
GGGTGAAGGTTAACTTCGGGCGCGCAGGCGATGGGCTGAAGTCGGAGTGATCGATCGTGCGACCGCGTCCGAGAACATTCGCAACCGCCGCAAGCGCGCCGTTAGAGAGGAGCGTTCCCACATGACCACGATCACCCTTGTTGTTCTTGGGGTAATTGTCGTGCTCGCGCTCTGGGTTGCCGCGATCTACAACGGCCTCGTCACCCTGCGGCAGCGGGTTAACCAGGCGTTTGCCGACATCGATGTGCAGCTCTAGCAACGCCACGACCTCATTCCCAACCTGGTTGAGACCGTAAAGGGTTACGCGGCGCATGAGCGCGGCACGCTGGACGAGGTGATCAGGGCGCGCAACGCGGCCATTGCAGCGCAGGGTCCAGCAGCCCAGGCCGCCGCAGAGACCATGCTGTCCGGCGCCCTGCGCCAGCTCTTCGCGCTGGCCGAGGCGTACCCGAACCTCAAGGCGAACACCAATTTCCAGCAGTTGCAGACCGAGCTGGCAGATCTGGAGAATAAGATCGCGGCGGCGCGGCGTTTCTTCAACAATGCCGTGCAGGAGTACAATACCGGCCTCCAGCGGTTCCCAGCGGCTCTGTTTGCAGCCTCCCTCGGCTTCACCGGCCGCGAGTTCTTCGATGTGGGCGATGAGCGCAAGGTCCTTGCCGAGGTGCCGCGGGTGAGCTTCTAAGGGTCTGGCACAGCGGTGCGGAGCAGTGCCATGGAAGCCGCTTACGGTCTTTACACGCACATCCGTTCGAACCGCCGCCGCTCGGTCATCTTGCTGATCTGGCTGTTCGGCTTCGTCTATCTCCTCGTCTATGCGGGTGCGCTGGCGGGCGAGGCGCTCTCCACCGACGCATCGCTGGAATGGCTGCTACGGCAGGCATGGTTCGATTTCCTGGCGGCGCTGCCGTGGGCGACAGGTGGGACGCTCCTGTGGATCCTGATCGCCTACAAGTTCCATCAATCGATCATCGATGCCGTCACCGGTGGCCGCACGGTGACGCGGCAAGAGCAGCCTCGTCTTTACAACCTCCTCGAAAACCTGAGCATCTCGCGCGGCATCACCATGCCGAAGCTCAAGGTTGTGCAATCGGATGCGCTCAATGCCTTCGCCACCGGCCTCAATGAGAGGCAATACGCGATCGCGGTCACGACCGGACTGCTCGAGCATCTCAACGACGCGGAGATTGAGTCGGTCCTTGCTCACGAGCTCACGCATATCCGCAATGGCGATGTCCGGCTGATGGTCATCGCCGTTGTCATTGCCGGTGTGATCGCGTTCGTTGCCGAGCTGTTCTTCCGCATGCTCTTCTACTCAAGGTTCAGCTGGAGGGGCGGGCGCTCGCGCGACCGTGACGAACGCAAAGGCTCGGGCGGAGCTGCTGTGGCCCTGCTGATCGCCATCGCTCTCATTGCCCTTGCGTGGATTTTGTCGATCGTGGTCCGGCTGGCCCTGTCGCGCACACGCGAGCTGCTCGCCGACGCAGGGTCGGTGGAGCTCACGAAGAACCCCGACGCGATGATCCTGGCGCTGCGCAAGATTGAAGGTCGAGGCGAGCTTCCGGAGGCCACCTCGGCAATCATGGAGATGTGCGTCGACAATCCGCGCGAGGGCTTTGCCGATCTCTTCGCCACCCACCCGTCGATCGCGAGGAGGGTGGAGGCGTTGGTGAAATTTACCGGCGGCCACGATCCAGGCCCGATCAGCCTGCCGCCAGCTTGAGCACTGCCTCCGACGCGCCTGCGTCGGTCCCGACGAGATCGTTACTCCAGCTTGTCACGTCCGCATCAGTCAAGTCTGGTCAAGCCTGGCACTGCAAGAGGCCCACGAAGTCTCTGGGAAGTAGTGCGTGCGCCCGATCCCATCGAGAGAACGGCGCGCACGGTTGGCAGTCTTGATGTGCGTCAATGTTCGCGGGACGGCGCCGGCAGAACCTTGGGCTGACTGGCAGATCAGCGTGACGACGAGCGATGGAGAGATAGAGGAGTGCCTTTTTCATAACCGCCTTCGCCCTGGTTTGCCCAGTCTCTTTGCATCCGATGCTTTGCTCAGCGCGTCACGACCACCTTCTGATAGAGGCCGCCGAAGAACGACTCGGTGCGCAGTCTTCGCTCTGCTGAGGCTGCAGGCAGCCAATCGGCGATTTCTTGCCGCTATAGATCGAGCGCGAAGGGCTCCAGCCTGGCGAGCACCGGCCGCCAAAGATAGCGAAGGGGGTTCCACCAGCGCGGCAGAGCGTAATCGACGATCACAATCGTGCTCCCCGGTTTGACGCCCCGAAGCGCCTCGCTGATCGTCCGTTCGCGATAGTGGTGCATCTCATCATGACCTGAGATGACACCGCTTATCCGGGAGCAGCGACGAGCATTTTCAATAGGCTAGCGTCGGTCTCGTAGATGTCGGCGTTGGGAATGAAGGAACGCGCCGGCACCGTTCCCTCTTGCTTTGGCTCCAGTTCGCGCTTCTGCCGCACCTGCAGCTCTTGCGAGGTCATGGGATGGCCTTCCTTGCCTCGTCGTCAACCGATCTTGATCGATCGAGGTTCTGTCGCTCTCGGCCCGCGGTTTCTCCACCATGAGTGCTGGGAAATCGCGGACCGGGGTGTCCGGGCTCACCGTGACAACGCCCCGTGTCATGATGTCTCGCGCCTTCAAAGTCCGCCGCTAGCGTCCGATCCGAGAAGAGCAATCTTCCTGGCTTTGCATTGGGAGACCTTGACCAGCCTCAAGTCGGCACGGCCCCTGCGCTGAGCGGGCAACGTCGAGGCGAACAACGCCAAAGCCACGCACGGAGACCCAACTCATCTCACACATACCGACGGTTCAGCCGGCCACACGCGGAAGCACGATCTTGGCGCGCAAGCCGCCGACGGGTCGGTTGAGCAACGTCACGCTACCGCCGTGGGCTTGCGCTATCGCATGGGCGATAGCGAGGCCGAGGCCGACCCCGCCTGTCTCGCGGCTACGCGACTCTTCGAGCCGATAGAACGGCTCCAGCACACGGCCGAGTTCGTCCTCCGGGATTCCAGGCCCGTCATCGTCAATGCCGATTTCGATTGAGCGCTCATCCGCGTTAAGCTCCGCACTGCCTGACCTTCCGTATTTGACGGCGTTGTCGAGCAGGTTGCGGACCGCGCGCTTGAGGGCCGCGGGCTGGCACTTGTAGAGGACGGGCGCCGCTGTCCGCATGCGCACCGGAAAGCCAGCGCCGCTCATCTCGTCGACGACGCCTCGCACGATGGCGGTGAGATCAACCTGTTTGCGGGGCTCGGTTGCGCCCTCGTCCCGGGCGAACTGCAAAGTCATGCCGATCATAGAGTCCATCTCGCCGATGGTGGCCAGCATCTTGTCGCGTTCCTGGTGGTTCTCGACCGTTTCAGCCCGCAGCCGGAGGAGCGTCAGAGGCGTGCGCAGGTCATGCGAGATGGCCGCCAGCAGGCGCGTGCGGTTGTCGATGAGAGTGCGCAGGCGTATCTGCATGTCGTTGAAGGCGCCGGCCGCCTGCCGAGTCTCGATGGTCCCCACCTCGGGCAGCGGCGGAGCGCTGACGTCATGGCCGAGCCGCTCCGCTGCAGTTGCGAGCCCTGCGAGGGGCGCGGTCACACGGCGCACCGCCCACACCGACACGGCGAGGATGATGATCGCCATGATCGCCATCGAAAGCAGGAACTGCGCGGAGTACGCCGGGCCGCCTCCAGGCAGACCGGTAGCGAAGGTGACCCATGGCCCGTCCGTCAGGGGAATGGCGACCTGCAGGTCGCGGAAGCCAGCCAGCCCGCCGAAGCCTCGCATCATGGGCCCATGGTGGGGCATCATGTGCCACGGTCCGAAGGGGGGGCCCTCCACCAGCGATGCCCACACGCGGGGCTGGCGCGCCGATCCGAGCGAGAGCCGATCAACAAGGTAGCTTTTGACCGCCTCGGCGACCGCTGCGTCGCCATCCGAAGCAGGAATCGGGGGAGCCTCGGCGGAGAGTGAGACGCGGAAGCTCTCATCACTGAGCGCGGCGATCATGCGCGGCCGCACTTCGCGTGGGGCCTCCTGGATGAGACGCGTCAAGTTGGCGATGCGCTGCGCGGTGGCAAATCCGCCGACCGCGCGCACGGCCTGCTCGCGGTCGGCGGTATAGATCCATGACCCGATGGCATGCGAGACGATCAGCCCGGCCAGCAGGATGACGAGGGTCTGTCCGAACAGGCTCTGGGGGATGAAGCGGTTCATTCGCGGGTCACCATGGCCGTAAACATGTAGCCGCCTCCCCACACGGTCTTGATGATTCTCGGATCGGTGGGGTCCTGCTCGATCTTGCGGCGCAACCGGCTCACCTGCGTGTCGATGCTGCGGTCAAGCGCCGTTGCGGCCCTGCCGCGGGCCAGATCGAGCAGCTGATCGCGGCTGAGCACACGCTGGGGACGCTCCACTAGCGCGACAAGGAGATCGTATTCGCCGGCGCTGAGCGGCACGACGGTGCCATCGTCCCGGATCAGCTCGCGCCGGCCCGTGTCCAGGCGCCAGCGGTCAAAACGATAGTGCTTGGGCTGCTCAGCCGGATCAGGTGCCGCCGTGTTCCCGCGATTGCGTCGCAGGACGGCCCTGATGCGGGCGACGAGCTCGCGGCTGCCGAAGGGCTTCGGCAGGTAGTCGTCGGCGCCCATCTCCAGGCCAATCACGCGGTCCACCTCGTCGCCCTTGGCGGTCAGCATGATGATCGGGATGTTAGATTGGCTGCGCAGGCTGCGGCACAGCGACAGGCCGTCCTCACCCGGCAGCATCAGGTCGAGCAGGATCAGGTCGATGCGGCCGTCGGCCAGCGCCTGGCGCATGGCGCGGCCGTCGGCAGCGGCGCTGACGCGAAATCCTTCCTTGGTCAGTGCGCGGGCGACAAGCTCGCGGATCTCGCGGTGGTCGTCGACGATCAGGATGTGGGCGGCGCTCGGCATGAGAAACATATAGGCGACCGCGCGAACACGTTTGCTTGAAATGTGTGTCGAAGTGTTACCGCGGCGGCTTCCGACACACTTTGTCACAAACGGGCCGATCCCTGAAAAACTTCGGTGAAATCTCTCCTCCCCAATGGCCCGGCAAACGGACCACTCGGTCGCGTTGGATCGGATTGGAGACAGACAATGAAGACGAAGACCATGGTGATCGGCGCCATTGCCCTCGCAGCTGTGCTCACGGGCGGATGGGCTCTGGCGCAGTCGGTTGGCCCCTCGCGTGGTTTTGGTCCTCCCTTCATGCATGGCCACAGCTCTGAAGGGATGGGTCCGGGCATGATGAAGGGGATGCGCCATGGCATGGGGCCCGGAATGATGAAAGGCATGAGCCCGGGCATGCTGCATGGAGGGCCTGGATCGGCGTTCGCCGATCCGGCACAGATCGAGACGCTCAAAGGCGAGCTCGGCATCACGGCCGCTCAGGACGCGGCCTGGGGCAAGTATGTCAAGGCCGTCCAGGACGCGGCAGCCGCGAAGAAGACGGCGCGGGAGAGCGTCGATCCGACTGCGGTGGGCAGAATGACCCCCTCGGATCGCTTTGCCTTCGTAAGCAAGACGCGCGAGCAAGCGCAGAAGCAATTCGAAGCCGTCGGGACGGCCGCCAAAGAGCTTCTCGCGGTACTCGACGAAGCGCAGAAGGCCAAAGCGGGCGACCTCCTGCCGGGCCTCGCCTTCGGTCCGGGGCGCCCGATGCGCGGTGAGTTCGCGACTGATCGCCAGCACAAGCATTGACGCAACTAGAGCCGGGCGCAGCGGTCGTCGCCATGCCCGTTTGCAATAACCTACCTCCGGAAAGGCCATCCTTCATGTCGATCGATACATCCCTGACGCGGCGCCAGGCGCTCATGTTGTCAGGCTCGGCGGCAGCCAGCCTGGCAGCGGCAGGCTTGCCGCGGTGGGTGCACGCCGCCCCTTCGGGTGGGCCGTCGCTCACGCTCCCGCAGCTCATCGAGACACGCAGCGGCGAGCCCGTCACGCTCAAGCTGCAGAAGACGCAGCATCGGTTCGGCGCGGGAGCGGCGGTGCCAGCACGGGGCATCTCCTCGAGCTATCTGGGACCGGTGGTGCGAGTCCGCGCCGGTGACACCATCCCATTCCGGGTGGAGAACGGGCTCGACGAGGAGACGACGCTGCATTGGCACGGGCTGCTGGTGCCATCGCAGGTGGACGGTGGCCCACACAACACCATCAGGCCTGGAGGAGTGTGGTTGCCGGAACTCACGATCAGGCAGCCCGCAGCCACGGCCTGGTTCCATCCGCACCCGCATGGGAACACCGCCCGGCAGGTCTACTGGGGCTTGGCCGGCATGATGATCATCAGCGACGGTGGCGATCGCGACCGCGGCCTGCCTGAGACCTACGGCGTGGACGACCTGCCGATCGTGCTTCAGGACAAGCGGTTCGGCCGCGACGGCAGGATCGTCTATCAGACCGACATGATGGACCTGATGCACGGCTTCCAGGGCGACACCCTGATCGTGAACGGTGTCATCGGTCCGATCGCCAATGTGCCTGCGGGGTACGTACGCTTGCGCCTGCTGAACGCGGCCAATGCTCGCATCTTCGATCTGCGCTTCTCCGACCGCCGGCCTTTTTTCGTGATCGCCGGCGACGGCGGGCTCCTTGCCGAACCCGTTGAGATGAGAACCCTGGTGGTTGCGCCTGGCGAGCGCTACGAGGTGCTGGTCGATTTTTCCGACAGGCGCCCGGTCGACCTGCTCACCGCACCCGACGCGAGCCACGGAGCCGGCATGATGATGCCCATGATGGGAACGCCACGGCGCTCTGCAGGCAGAGTGGAATCCTTGATGCACTTCAGGCCGGATCCTGCGTTGAAGGCCGCCGTTGCCCACCTGCCGCGGCACCTCGCGACGCTCACAACGCCCGACGTGAAGTCCGCCGTCGCTTGGCGAACCTTCGAGCTCAACACGATGATGGGAATGGAGATGATGCGCGGTTCGAACCCAGCGAGGGCACCGGCTCACATGATGGGCATCAACGACCGCTCATTCGCCATGGATCGCGTCGACGTGACGGCCAGGCTCGGAACCGCGGAGATCTGGGAGATCAGCGCGGGGGACATGCCGATGGCCCACCCGTTCCACGTCCATGGCGCGAGCTTCAGGATCCTGAGCAAGAACGGCCGCAACCCGGCAGCGCATGAGGCAGGCTGGAAGGATGTCGTGCTCGTTGAAGGGCACGCCGAAGTCCTCGTCCGCTTCGACAATCCGGCGCCGCCACGGATGCCGTTCATGTACCACTGTCACATCCTCGAGCACGAGGATCACGGCATGATGGGTCAACTCGCTGTCGTCTGATTGCCAAATCGAACAGGAGTGCAATCATGTCTGTCCGTCGTCATTACCTCGGTCTGGCCCTGCTCTTGATGATCGCGACCGGCGCCGTGCTCGCCGCCAGTGCGATGCTCTTTGCACAGGAGAGACCGCATATGGACCACGCCCAGCACATGCACGGCGCCGATGCGGTTACTCCTACCCACCCCGGCCAGGAGGCGTTCGGGACGATCCAGGAGATCGTGCGCATCCTGGAGGCGGACCCCACCACCGACTGGTCGAAGGTCAACATCGGCGCCTTGCGCGAGCACCTGATCGACATGGACGAGGTCACCCTGCGCGCGCAGGCGAGCGAACGGCCCCTCGACAACGGCATTGAAATCACCGTTACGGGCGAGGGCCGCACGCTCGGTGCAATCAAGCGCATGGTTCCGGCGCATACCCGCGAGCTGGTTGGGCTCGGGTGGAGCGCCAGCACTGAGGATCTGTCGAATGGGGTCAAGCTCGTCGTCACCGCTAGCGATCCGCGCCAGGCCGCGAAGCTCAAGGCCCTTGGGTTCATGGGCATCATGGTCCAGGGCGCACACCACCAGCCCCATCACCTCATGATGGCGAAAGGTGAGTTCTTCCACTAGAGGCGCGCCATCCAGCGTCGGCGCCCACATGCGGCAGCGTCTCCTGTCGCAGCCTGCAGGAACGGACCCTCGTGCAATCAGTCGGCGGGGCGCTCGCTTCACTTCGCGCCGCGTGAACACTTGATTCCGATCAATGTGCGCGCGGCCTCGGTGCTTCCTTGTGCGTTCCGGCATCGCTTGTTGTCGAGCGACGCCACAGGGGTTCTTCTCATGCTTGCGAGCAAGCGTCTCCGCCTTTTTTCGCTTGGCCTGATACCGGTTGGTGTCGTGGGACTAGCGTTTGCGTACCTCTCGCTGCGGCCCCTTGAGGTTGCGGTGGCCCCGGTTGAGGAAAACGTCCCGGTGCGCGTGTTCGGCCTTGGCACCGTCGAGGCGCGCGTCCTCTCCAAGATCGGCTTCGAGGTCGGGGCGGCCATCACCGAGCTCAACGCCGATCACGGCGATCTGGTGAAGCAGGGCCAGGTGCTCGCTAGGCTCCACGCCAACCAGCAGGAGGCGAAGGTGGCAAGGGCGAAGGCCGCCGTCCTCAGCGCCGAAGTGGCCGTAAAGAAGGCGGATGCCAATACCGTCAAGGCCCGCGCCATCCTGGCGCAGCGCCTGGAGGTCAACAAACGCAAGCAGCAACTGGTCGGCCGCCAGGTGACCTCGACGCAGGCCGGGGAGGAGGCGCAGCGCGACGAGGACGTCGCCAAAGCCGAGCTGCTCGTGGCGGAGAACGACATCGAGGTCGCCAAGGCGCAGCTGTCCGATGCCAGAGCGCAACTCGCCTATGAGAAGGCTATTCTCGAGCTGCACACGCTCCTCGCGCCCTATGATGCTCTCGTGGTCGATCGCCAGAAAGAGCTTGGGACGGTGATCAAGGCGGGCGACACGGTCTTCACTCTGGTCGCGACCGGCACCATCTGGGCCCTCGCCTACATCGATGAATCGCGTTCCGGCGCCATCAGGGAAGACCAGCCTGCCGAAGTGCGCCTGCGCTCCCTTCCGCACCAGTTTTTTCCTGCTCGCGTGGTGCGCGTCGGCATCGAGAGCGACCGCGTCACTGAGGAACGCCGCGTCTATGTCAGTGCGATCAATGCCCGGTTCGCTTCCATCTGGGGGAGCAGGCCGAGATCCTGATCACGGTCGCCACGCTGCCAACGGCCCGGCTGGTGCCCGAGGCCGCTGTGACCGGCTATGACGGCACCAAGGGGACGGTATGGACCGTCGAGAACGGGCGATTAAAGCGCCGCATTGTTCGCTTCGGTCACCGCACGGAAGGCTCGCGTCTGGAGATAAGGGATGAGCTTGGGGAACGCGTCGAGGTTGTCACGCATGTAGGTGAGGCCCTGTACGAGGGCCGCGCTGTGAAGGCGATACGGGAGGGCAAGCGGTGAACCTAGCCTACCGGGACGTCCGGCACAACCTCTTCAGGTTTCTGCTCACCTGCTTCGGCCTCAGCCTTCTGCTGGGCGTGGTGCTGGCGATGATCGGCATCTATCGCGGCATCGTCGTCGATGCGATGACGGTTGCCCGCAGTCACGGCGTCGACCTTTGGGTGGTTGAGGCCGGGTCGCGAGGACCCTTTGCCGAGGCGTCGCGCATTCCCGGCGCGAGGGAATCGCGCGTCTCGCCGGGGTAACGGCCGCCGGATCGGTGACCTATCAGACGGTCGAGGCCGAACGGCTCGGCCTGAAGGTGAGGCTCTATGTGATCGGCTTCGAGCTCGGCCGTCCAGGAGGGCCTGTTCACACCGCCGACGGCCGGACGATCGGCCAGAGCCATTTCGAGATGGTCGCAGATCGCCGCTCCGGACTGGAGCTTGGCGACCGCGTCAGGCTGGGCCGCACCATCTTCACGGTCGTCGGCCTGACCGAGAACCAGGTGGCGTCCGGCGGAGACCCGGTAGCGTTCATTACGTTGCTCGATGCCCAGAAGCTGCAATTCGACCTGGCCCCACCCGCTGCCCGGGTCCAGCTGGCCCGGGGCACTCAAGGGACGAGCAAGGATACGGTCAACGCCGTGGTGGCGCGCGTCTCGCCGGAGGCCAATCTGCAAGCCGTCACCGAGTCGGCACGCCGCTGGAAGCACCTCGCAGCCCTGACGCAAGCCGAGCAGGAGCGCATTCTCGCCGAATCCCTTGTCGATCGCGCGCGCCGGCAGATCGGCATGTTCACCAGCATCCTGCTGCTGGTGTCGGCGGTCATCATCGCCCTCATCATCTACACCATGACGATGGAGAAGCTGCGCCAGATCGCCATGCTGAAGCTGATCGGGGCGCCCGACCGGACTATCGTCGGCATGATCGTGCAGCAGGCGCTGGCGCTTGGGCTGACGGGTTTCATTTTCGGTGCCCTGCTGATCGCCAACATCAAGGACTACTTCCCGCGCCGCGTCGTGCTCGAGCCGGACAACGTTCTGGCTCTCGGGGGCGTGGTCGTCTTCGTCTGTCTCATCGCCAGCGCGCTCGGCGTGCGGGCTGCGCTCAGGGCAGATCCTGCCACCGCACTCGGAAGCTGATGATGACCACAACCATGCCCGAGAACGCGCTCGTAAGCCTGCGGGGAGTATCCAAGCACTTTGGCGAGGGGGAGACGCGCATCGATGCGTTGCGCGACATCTCCCTCGACGTCGCGCCAGGGGAGATTGTGGCCCTGCGCGGACCCTCGGGCTCGGGCAAGACCACGCTGCTCAACGCCATCGCCTGCATCCTCGATCCATCGGGCGGCCGCATGAGCCTCGATGGCGAAGTCGTCTATGACGGCAAGTGGCTCCGGCGCGACCTGCGACGTCTGCGGCTGGAGAAGATCGGCTTCATCTTCCAGTTTCACAACCTGCTGCCGTTTCTGAACGCGACCGACAACGTGGCCATCGTCCTGCAGCTGGCCGGCAAGGAGCCAGCCGAGGCGCAGAAGCGGGCGAGCGATCTCCTGGACTATCTGGAGGTGGGCAGGCCAACCGGCACTACCGCGTCACGACCCGGGCGGATGCGGATCGGCACATCGATCGGGACACGTGGCTGAAACAGACGCCCATGAGGGAGGGATCCTGGTGGCCGGAGTGGTCACGCTGGCTCGAAAGCCGGTCAGGCCCGCCGTCAGCATTGCCGACAATGGGAGCCGCACACCGAGGCCTGGCACCACTCGCCGATGCGCCGGGAACGTACGTCCTGCAGAAATCCTCCGCCTTGACCGGATTGGCGTGCAACTGCGGCATGCGCAACGTGCGTCGGGTAGCGACATCAAGGATCGTTTCGAGCGCGTCATCGCCCTGGATGGACAGCTCTCGATTGAGGAGCGACAGCATCTGCTCGCGATCGCGGAGCGATGCCCCGTCAGCCAGACGCTGAAGCGCAGCTCCGACATCACATCGCTGCTGGCGGAAGAAATGCCGGAGCGGGCTGCTTTGTCAGTGGCGCTGATACGCGCGGCTAATGCTCCAGCTTTACCGGAACCTTGATGTAGTGGACGCCGTTGGCCTCCGCGGGCGGTAGCATGCCTGCTCTGATATTCACCTGAATTGACGGCAGCAAGAGAAGGGGCGCTTCGAGCTTCGCGTCACGTGCTTCGCGCATGGCAATGAACGCCTCCTCATCGACGCCATCCTTCACATGCGCATTGTGTGCACGCTGCTCCCCAACCGTGGTCTCCCAGGCATAGTGATCACGGCCCGGCGCCTTGTAGTCATGACACATGAACAGACGAGTCTCTGAGGGTAGCGACAACAGCCTCCGGATCGAGCGATATAGCGCGCGCGCATCGCCGCCGGGGAAATCCGCCCGCGCCGTGCCGTAGTCGGGCATGAACAGCGTGTCGCCATGCCGCTCTGGCC
>JBAPMW010000044.1:0-1690 GCA_049278815.1 Hyphomicrobiaceae bacterium | reverse complement strand
GCCCACATCGGCCGGCCAGCAGCGAAAGCCGGCGCGCGGCGTCGGCCATGGCGGGGTCGAGGCGCAGGGCCTGCGTCAACCCGGCCCCGGCTGCGTCGAGGTTGCCGAGGGCCTCCTCGACGAGCGCAAGACGATAGCGATGCCCGGCGTTGCTCCGTTCCCCCCGCACCGCCTCGGCAAAGCACTGCTTGGCGGCCTCCAGGTCGCCGTGGTCGACCGCCGCGGAGCCGCGCTCGGCCCAATCGGGCTTGCGTTGCACGCGGGTGCTCTGTGCCGGCATCGGCAGGCCTCGCCTTGGATCGGAGTTCGCCCGGCAACACACGACTCGCAATCGCAGGTTGCAGACGGGACCCGATCACTCCGCGCCGGGCGCTGTCAAGATCGCGCGCCAGGCTATAGTGGGTAAGGCGATCCGCAGGGCCGCAGGCGCTTCTCACCGGGTGGCACGAATGGACATGAACGCCCACCTTTTCGTCTACGGCAGCCTGCTGTCCAGGGTGTGCCACCCCATGGGCACGCGGCTCCGGGGCGAGGCCCGGCTGGTGGGTGCGGCCACGATCGAGGGCCGGCTCTACAGCCTCGGCCGCTATCCGGCCCTGGTCGAGAGCCCTGAAGGGCCGTATCCCGTCCACGGCGAGGTTTACGCCCTCACCAGCCCGGCCTCGTCGCTCCAATGGCTCGACCGGTACGAAGGGATCGTGCCGGGCAAGCCCGAGGAGAGCCCCTACGGGCGCGAGGAGCGGCCGGTAAGCCTGGCCGCGGGCGCGCGCCTCATCGCCTGGGTCTACCTCTACCGCGGAAGCGTGAGGACGCGCCCCGAGGTGCGGGGCGGCCGCTGGGTGCCGCCCCGGATCTGATCCGGATGGAAGCGGCCGGCGCTCTTGCGCGGCTTGCATTTGCCCTGAGCAGGGGCAGAATCCCTGCCAAAGGCCGATCGCAGCAGGCGGCGGCCGGGTTTTCCGGAGGCGCCCCCCATGCCGAGCATGCCGAGCACGCCGAGCCGCAGCTCCAGCCGCTACCCCGAGGTCTACGCCCGGTGGCAGCGCGATCCGGAGGGGTTCTGGGCCGAGGCCGCACGCGCCGTCGACTGGTACAAGACCTGGGACAAGGTGCTCGACCCCTATGCCGGCCAGTACGGGCGCTGGTTCGTGGGCGCCGAGTGCAATACCACCTACAACTGCCTCGACCGCCATGTGGAGCGCGGCCGGGCCGGGCAGAAGGCCCTCGTCTACGACAGCCCCGTCACGGGCATGCAGCGCGCCTTCACCTACGCCGAGCTGCGCGACGAGGTGGCCACCCTGGGCGGCGTCCTCCAGGATCTCGGCGTCAGGAAGGGCGACCGCGTCATCGTCTACATGCCCATGATCCCCGAGGCCGTCATCGCCATGCTGGCCTGCGCCCGCATCGGCGCCATCCATTCCGTGGTGTTCGGCGGCTTCGCCGCGCCGGAGCTTGCCACGCGCATCGACGACGCCCGCCCGGTGGCGATTCTGTCCGCGTCGTGCGGCGTCGAGCCCGGCCGCGTCGTCAGGTACAAGCCCCTGCTCGACGCCGCCATCGGCCTCGCCGGGCACAAGCCGGGCACGGTGCTGATGCTGCAGCGGCCCATGGCCGAGGCGGACATGACGGCCGGGCGCGACCACGACTGGGCCGGCGCCATGGCCGATGCCAGGCGCCGCGGACGCAAGGC
>JBAPMW010000043.1:0-2945 GCA_049278815.1 Hyphomicrobiaceae bacterium | reverse complement strand
GATCTCGGGCGGATCGAAGGTGAACTCGGGCATCAGCGGGTGCCCCACGACGATCCCTTCCGCCAGCGCCTCCGCCGGGTGCTCGACGGGATGGCGCTGCGGTAGCACCCGGAACGGTGGGGCGATTGCCACGGGGCTCTCGCCCTGGGTGCCGATGGCGTGACAGCGCGCGCACTTGATCTCGGCGAGGGCTCGACCCCGCTCCTGCGGCGTGCCGGCCGCAATCGCGAGCGAGATCGCCAGGACGGCGCAGGCGCAGGCGGTGAGAGCTGCGCCAAAAAGCTTCCTGCTCATCGCATCACGCGGGGAAGTGTTCCTTAATGATCTTGGCGCCCGTGAGGGCGACGGCATTCGGACAGTAGCCTTCCCATGCGGGATCGTCGGGCCGCGTAGCTAGGTCCTTTTTGCACACACCCTTCTCGTCGCAACAGGCACAGGTCCGTTCCATGTCGCGCATGAGCCCGTGCACCCCCCGCTCCACGTCCGCCCTGGTGAGCCCAAGCACCCGCAAGCGATCATGCAACAGGTGCGCAGCATCGGGGCCACGTGCCGCCAAGTCCCTAAGCTCCCGGCCACTCATCCCAAGGTCCCTGGCGACCCGCGCGAGCTCCTCCGGGTCCATCGTCTCGAGTTCGCTGCGGCGCCGCCACCACTCGCGCAAGCGCACCAAGAAATGATGAGCGGTGCTCTCCGCCCCTCCCGCCGGTTTGCGGTCCTCTGGCTTTGACATTGCTTCCTCCGTGAGTTGGGCCAAGCGGCAGACTCGCGCCGCCCCGGGCGCGCGACATTGACTTCCGTCAAGGCCCAACTCGCTGCTGGCTGCGTTTGGAGGAAATCGCCGTCGCAGATGCCATCCTCGCCCGTGCCCCGGTGGGTGGTGGACAGGATTGGCCTGATCGCCGAGTCCATATCCTCACGGAGTTTCCGCTGCCAGACAGCGCTCTGGACCGCTAGGGTGGAATTCGGGCGCCCTCACACCGCGTGGTGCCGTGGGCTTGACCGGCGTCAATGAGGACGCGGCGGCACCGGCTTATGTTGCGGCATCGTTTCACGCGACCGAGGCCCGACGAACATGCCCTACAAGACGATCCTGGTTCACCTCAACGACAAGCGCCGCGCGGAAGCCCTCCTGGAGCCAGCCGTTCGGCTGGCCAGCCGGCACAATGCCCATCTCATCGGCATGCATGCCTACTCGATGATACCGGCGCCGCCGATCCCAATCCCCTACGGCGGCAAAGTGCTGGGCTCGATGGTCGCCGCCGAGCGCCAGGAGACGGAGGAGATCGCCGCCACCTTCGCGCGCATGACGGCCAACCAGCCGTTCGTGGCCGAATGGCGCGCCGTCAAGGTACCGCATGTCGATCTCGCGCCCATCGTCATGGATCACGGCCGCGCCGCCGACCTGATCATCGCCGGGCAGACCGATCCCGAGTGGGAGCTCTCGCCGCTCATGGACTTCCCCGAGCGGCTGGCGCTTGAGAGCGGCCGCCCGGTGCTGGTCGTCCCCTACGTCGGCCGCTACTCGGAAATCGGCCGCAACGTCGTCGTTGCCTGGAAGCCCGGACGCGAGGCGGCGCGCGCCACCTTCGATGCCCTGCCGCTCCTCCTCGGTGCAGAGAAGGTCCACATTCTGGAGATCAAGGAGCGCGGGGACGAACGTCCCGCCCTAGCGCCTGACACCTCGATCGCTGCCGCGCTCGCCCGGCATGGCATCAAATCCAGCGTGCACACGTCGGCGCCACGCGACATCGGCGTCGGCGACGAGATTCTCTCGCGCCTTGCCGATCTCAGCGCGGACCTGCTGGTGATGGGTGCCTACGGCCATTCGCGCATGCGCGAGTTGGTGTTCGGTGGCGTCACGCGCAGCATCTCCCGCCATATGACGGTGCCGACGCTGTTCTCGCACTGACAGGACGAGGTCTCAACCCTACCGGCTCGACGATGTGAGATAACGGATGAGCCGGTCGACCCTCCCCGTGTAGGGCGGTTTCAGCAAGGCCGCGGGCGCCCAGCGCGACTGATGGAACACGGCCTTGGCGTTGGAGAAGGTGACGAAGCCCTCGCGGCCGTGATAGCGACCCATGCCGCTGGGTCCGATCCCGCCGAACGGCAGGTCCTCCTGCGCGACATGAAACAACACGTCGTTGATCGTCACACCGCCCGCCTTCGTCTCCTTCAACAGGCGCTCGATGCGCGCGCGGTCATGATCGAAGTAGTAGAGGGCCAGCGGCCGCGGCCTCCTCGCCACGTAGCCGATCGCCTCGTCCAAAGACCGATAGGCCACCACCGGCAGCAGCGGACCGAAGATTTCCTCGCGCATGAGCGCACAGTGATCGGGAGCGCCGATCACGGCCACGGGTGGAATCCGGCGGCTCCGCGATTCGGGGTCGAGGCCGGGCATGAGGGGCACCATCCGCGCCCCGGCCTCTTTCGCTTCATCAAGCCAGTGCTTCAGCCGGTCATAGTGACCGTCGCTGATAATCGCCGTGTAGTCGGGGTTCTTGAGTGGCTCGGGGTAGAGCTCCCGCGCCGCGCGCGATGCGTCATCTAGAAACGCGTCGATAGCGCTTTCGTGCACCAGCACATAGTCGGGTGCGATGCACGTCTGCCCAGCGTTCAGACACTTGCCGAACACGATGCGCTCCGCCGCGTGGCTAACCGGGTAGCCTTCTGCAATGATCGCGGGCGACTTGCCGCCCAGCTCCAGGGTCACGGGGGTCAGCTTCTCAGCCGCCGCCTTCAGGATCTCGCGGCCGACAGCCGTCGAGCCGGTAAACAGCAGATGGTCGAAGGGCAGCCGCGCGAAGGTGCGACCAACGTCAGCGTCGCCGACGGCGGCGCTGACCTCGTCGCCAGGGAAGGCGTCGGCGAGCAGGCCGTGCATCAACCGCCCCGTCGCCGGTGCAAGCTCGGACAGCTTCAGCATGACGCGGTTGCCCGCGGCC
>JBAPMW010000042.1:0-4648 GCA_049278815.1 Hyphomicrobiaceae bacterium | reverse complement strand
GCGGCGGAGAGGAGTGTTCCCCCCGCTTGCGGCCGGTAGTATCTGGCGCGCTCCCGATGTTGGGCGTAGACGTGCGCAAGCACCTGAACGGTGACTATGTCGGAGCCGACGGGAGGAGAAGCTCGATGCACTACCCCGGGCAGTGCCACTGCGGCGCGATCCACATCGAGCTGAGGACGGACCGGCCGCCGGACGCGCAGATGCTCGGTGCCTGCCAATGCTCCTTTTGCCGCAAGCACAATGCCCGGACATTCTCCGATCCGAGGGCCCACGTCACTTTGACGGCGGTGGTCCCCGAGCACCTGCAGCGGTACAGCTTCGGTCTCGGGACATCCGAGCAAGTCATCTGCCGCCGCTGCGGCGTCTACATTGCCATGACGTTGGCCGATGGTCCTGACGTTTGGAGCGTCGTCAACATCGACACATTGCGCGATCGGGCCTTGTTCACCCGTGTCCCCGAGCCGCGCGACTACAGCACCGAGGATCGCGCCTCACGCATTGCGCGGCGGAAAGCACGATGGATCCCAACGACCCTGGTCGGCTGGCCGAAGACCACGCCGGATTGAGTGCCATCTGAACCGCCGGATGCTCATCGACGGCCTGTAGCAAGCTCGCCCGCTTTCCGGGTGATATGAGGCGAAACAGCCCGCACACGCCACCGCCGAACCGCGGCGCGCGCATCGGGCGATGGCATGGATCGACTGTTGGGAGGAGCCCAAGAGGGCCGCCTGCTCACGCAGACATGGAACAGGGCGCACCAGCAAGTTGGAATAGGTAAGTTTACCCAGAGAGATCAGGGTGCGACTACGCACGCTGCCGTATTCCGCGTGCGGACCGCTCGTGCCCAGGGATGGGGGCAGAGGTCCTTGCCGCCGATCAGCTCAAGGCGAGGCTGCTGAGGACACAGCTTTGCCCGTCGCTCCGCCGGCGCGTCGATGCGGGTCTCGATGGGGCCCACACGTCGATGATCCGCCATACGAAGGTCGCCGAGGCTGCCAGGACCGTCGCGGGCTACCGCTGGCGGTTGCGGGGAGGTTGCTCGGTGCGGGCCGCCGTGTGCTGCGAGCCCTCGATGCGGCGCTCGATGTAGGCGAGCACCGTGAGAATCAGCATGGCAAGGACAGTCGCCATCGCCGCAATGGTGTAATAGCCCCCGCCGCACGCCACGCCCACCGCTCCTGCGAGCCACATGGCCGCTCCGGTGGTGATGCCCTGGACCTGGCCACGCGCCTGGATGATGGCACCTGCCGCCAGGAAGGCAACGCCGGCCGTAACCGCCTCGATGACGCGGATTGGATCGGCACGCCCTTGCTCCTGGGCGCTCCTGGTCTCCTGCAGGAGCTCCAGCGTGATCAACGTGAACACGGCGGCTGCCAGAGCGACGAGCATGTGCGTTCGCAGTCCGGCGGGTCGGGCCTTGAACTCCCTCTCCAGTCCGATTACTGCGCCGAGGGCCGCAGCCAGAAGAAGCCGAAACGCAATTGCCGTTTCGGGGGTAGCTGTACGTAAGGCGTCGAACCAGGGCATCTGACGAACCTTGAGCGGGTAGGCAAAACGCAAACCGGTGACGAAAGTTGCCTGCCGGCACCGCTACCTGGATGGCGTCGAGTGTTGCGACAGCAACGATACGCGTTGACCAGGTCGGCATCAGGACATGCGCCGACGGCGAGGATCGCCAAAGGCACCAATCCAGGTATCATTGGGCCCAGCGGCACCAGGAGGGTCCATGCGGCTTCCTTTCTTCTATGGATGGTTGATCGTTGGCGTCGTGTTCGTCTCCATGGCCATCGGCGTGAACGCCCGCACGGCATTCTCGCTGTTGTTCCCGCCGATCCTTGAGGAGTTTCGCTGGGACCGCGCTGTCACGGCAGGCGCGTTCTCGTTTGGCTTTCTCGTCTCTGCGCTCATGAGCCCGCTGCTTGGGCGCATGATGGATCGGGTGGGACCCCGCGCAGTGATGGAGCTCGGCGTCGGGCTGATGGTGGCCGGGCTTTTGCTCGCGCCACTCACATCGCGGCCCTGGCACCTCTACGCTACGCTCGGCGTCCTGGTCGGGGGTGGCAGCGTCTGTCTCGGGTATTCGGGCCAGTCTCTCTTTTTGCCGAACTGGTTTGTGCGCAAACGCGGACTTGCCACGGGCATCGCGTTTGCCGGCGTCGGCGTTGGATCCATCATCCTCCTTCCCGCCATCCAGGTCGCGATCGAGAGCACGGGATGGCGCACGGCTTGCTGGGCCATGGGCCTGCTGGTGCTCGTCGTTCTGGCACCGATCAATCTGCTCCTTCGCAAGCGCCCTGAGGACATGGGATTGCAGCCCGACGGCGATGCGGCCGCCGGCGCCGCAGCGGCGGCGGGCGGCTCCAACGTGGTCGACCACGCGTGGGCCTCAGTCGACTGGACCATCACCCGCGCGGCATCGACGGCCCGCTTCTGGTGGATCGCCGTCGGCTATTTCTGCGCGCTCTACGCGTGGTACGCCGTGCAGGTGCATCAGACGAAGTATCTGATCGAGATGGGCTTCAGCGCCACTCTTGCAGCTTGGGCGCTCGGGCTTGTGAGCCTGCTCGGCATTCCCGGCCAGATCGTCGTGGGACACATCTCGGACCGCGTCGGCCGGGAGTGGGTGTGGACGGCGGGGTCACTGGGGTTTGCCATGTGCTACCTTCTGCTGTTGCTGCTTCAGGTGTATCCTTGGCCTGTCTTGCTCTACCTGATGGTTACGGCGCAGGGCCTGCTGGGCTATGGACTCACGTCCGTGTTCGCGGCGATCGTCGCTGAAATCTTCCACGGAAAGCACTACGGCACGATATTCGGCACGCTGATGCTGGCCGCGATCCTCGGCGGCGCGTTCGGGCCCTGGGCCACCGGCGCGCTGTTTGACGCCCATGGCAACTATGAGATCGCCTTTGCGATTGGATTTGGCGTGAGCATCGTGTCGGCGGCGGCGATCTGGTTGGCGGCGCCAGGAAGGGTCAGGGCTGTGGCCGGCCGCGTGCACAGCAGAGCGGTTTCCGGCCGATGAATTCCCGCCGTCTCGCTTGACGGTGACGCGCGGCAGGTCCGGTCGTGCATGGCTGGATCGATGGGTAGGGCGGTGGACCTCGGAGTCGGGATTCAAGACCGTGACGGGTGTGCCCACGTTCGCTAGTGTTCCGTCTCCAGCCCTTCGTTGCTTGTCATCCCGGCACTTGTTGCCGGGATCCAGCGCTAAGGAAACGCCAGAGCAAGCAGTTGGCTGGATCCCGGTGACAAGCACCGGGATGACAGAGGATGTGGCGATGTCAGAGTCACGACACTGGTCTGACCTGCACGCCGCGCCGTTGCGCTCCGACCTGTGCCCGTTGTTTAATCGAGCCAACGAAGACACAGGATCGGGAGTCGAAGCGTCATGTCCTCAAGGGGGAGGCCCCTCGCATGCCTTACCGGCGTACGCGTGCTGGACCTGTCACAGTTCGAGGCCGGTCCTTCATGCACCGAGGCGTTGGCATGGCTCGGCGCCGAGGTGGTCAAGGTCGAGAATCCGAAGGGCGGTGATCCGGGCCGCAGCATCCTCAGCGAGCCGGGTGGCGAGTCATTCTATTTCCTGATCTTCAACGCCAATAAGAGGTCGCTCGCGGTCGACCTGAAGAGCCCGGCCGGCAAGCAGCTGGTGCTCGATCTGGCGGGCAAAGCCGACGTGCTCGTGGAGAACTTCGCGCCCGGCGCCATCGAGCGGCTGGGTCTCGGCTACGACGCGATCTCCAGGATCAATCCCGGCATCGTCTACGCCCAGGTCAAGGGCTTCGGCGAGGGCAGCCCCTACGAGAGCAACCTCGCCTTCGACATGATCGCGCAGGCCACCGGCGGGGTCATGTCGATCAGCGGGCAGCCGGACGGGCCACCGGTGAAGCCGGGGCCGACGCTGGGCGATACCGGCACCGGCATGCTGCTCGCCATCTCCATTCTCGGTGCGCTCTACGAGAAGAAGAGCACCGGCAAGGGCCAGCGCGTCGAGGTCGCCATGCAGGACGCGATGCTGCACTACATCCGGCTCGCCTTCTCGGCGCAGGCGCTCCGTGGCGGCCCGGTGCAGCGCGCGGGAGACCAGTCCGTCTCGGGCGCCAACCCGCCCTGCGGCATCTACCCCTGCAAGGGCGGCGGGCCCAACGACTATGTCTACGTCTACACCAGCCGCACCAATCCCGAGCATTGGAAGCGGCTGCTGACGGTTCTGGGTCACGAGGAGCTGATCGGCGACCCGCGCTTTGCCTCGCCGGAGGCGCGCGGCGCGCACGAAGCCGAGGTGAATGCACTGGTGTCGGCCTGGACCGGCCAGCACGACAAGCACGAGGCCATGCGCCGTCTCGGTGCTGCCGGCATTCCGGCCGGCGCGGTGCTCGACACCAGGGAGCTGGCCGAGGAGCCGACGTTCCACGACCGCGGCATCCTGCAGACTATGGAGCACCCGACGGTGAGGGGCTATTGCATGCCGGCTTGGCCGGTGCGCCACGACGGCGCGCCTCCACCGGTGAAAGCCGCGCCGCTGCTGGGGGAGCACACGGCCGAGGTGCTTGCGAGCTGGCTCGACCTGGGCGCGGGCGAGATCGAGGGATTGGTCCGCGACAAGGTGGTGAGGCAGCGGTAGCGGGGGTGTCAGACCCTCTGGGTC
>JBAPMW010000041.1:0-2511 GCA_049278815.1 Hyphomicrobiaceae bacterium | reverse complement strand
GCTGGGCACGGCTGGTGGAAACCGCTTGAGAGTGGGGCGTGTCTTCGGCGCTGCAGCGATTCCGGCAGGAAACAGAGGGACTTGCCCCCTCACCAACGCGGCCACTACATGCCTGCTCCTGACCCCGAGCAGAAGTCGAACGCGGCCGACAAGGCGTTTCCGCTAGTGCCCATTGACCGAACCCCGCCGCGTCATGCCGTTCGGGTGCCTGTCCCTCAGGGCACGGTAGTGCCCCAGATTTCAGACAACGACCAACGGCGGAACCGGCCCTTCTCAGCGGACCGCATTATCCGGGTCGTTGTCGGGTGTGCGCTTCTCCGCACCAACGTGGGACGGTCTTGTCGTTGACCTCGTCGGGGTTCTCTTCCGCGTAGTGAAGAGCCAGGCGGCCGACCGCGAGATCGACGACTTCATGACCGTCCCACGCTCACGCCCAGGGCGACGAGAAGCTCGTCCAGTTGCTTGAACGTCTCGCCCAACATATCCGCGGCCCCGGTACCGGCAGCGTCGAGAGCTTCCTTCGAGGGATAGAGCTCGTGCATGACCAGCAGCGTCTTGCCACCTTTTTCCTCGAAGGTCACCGTGGTGACGGGCCCACCGTCAGCACCTTCGTCATTGGTCCAGACGAGGCGCGAGTGCGGTATCACTTCGACGTACCTACCGAAGAACTCCATAGGCTTTGAGGCATCGTTGCCGAACACGAGACGGTACTTGCCCCCGACACGAACATCCATCTCGCAGGAAAGCAGTGACGCGCCCATCGACTTCGGTACCCACCACTGCTTGAATAGCTCGGGCTTGGTCCACGCCTCGAACACGATGCGCGCCGGACCGCTGAAAGTTCGCGTGACGACGAGCTCACGCTCGGACTTCCGTTCCACAGTCGTGCGGTTCTTCATGGGTGTGGGCTCACTCTCTCTTCTTGCGTCCATCGACCTTCTCCTTCCGTTTCAATTCGTCGACAACCTTGTCCAACTCGTCGAAGCGTGCGTCCCAGAGCTGGCGGTACTTCTCGATCCATGCCGTCTCTTCCTCCAGTCGGCGCGGGCCGATCTTGCAGGTCCGCACGCGCCCGACCTTCTCCGTGATGACGAGCCCGGCCTGCTCCAAGACGCCGACGCGCTTCTTCATGCCCGTGAGGGTCATGTTGAACTTCTCGGCGAGGTCGGTGATCGAGGCCTCTGCACGTCCGAGCTGCTCCAGAACGCCGCGTCGGGTTGCGTCCGAGAGCGCGGCGAACGAGGCATCGAGGCGGGCTTTCGTACACTGAACCATATGGTTCAGTATATAACACCCGGATTGACGGCATGCAAGGGGATGGCGAGTGCGCGTTGCGTTGCCGGCCACCTCCCCCAAATCGATATCACCTCGATGCAGATTCGATCGACTCGGCGAGGCACAGACGTTCGTCATTCAACAGCAGACCAGAATAAGACGGCGATGGCTCGCCCGCGGATAGTCTCCTCCTGGCACCCTTGCCCCGTCATGGGCTGGTCGGGCCCCGGCAGAAGCCAGGGGTTCATGAGAAGTTGCGAGGTCCGTCAGACCAGGCGGGCTTGGGCCTGATGTTTCCAGCTGCCAATTGCTCTAGCTTGGGAACAGGCTACGAGGAACGAGCACCCGTGAGCTACTCGATCAAATACCGGCAGGTCATCGAGGCATTGGCTAGGCCACTGAACTTCGAGGATGGCGTGCCGGCGGCAGAGATCACAGCAGGCGAGCATCGCCTCAGCATCCAGCTGCCAAGCGCCCTTCGCGAGTACTATCTGATCGCGGGCCGGCTTGATCAGCTGAACTGCGCGCACAACCGGCTCTACGCGCCGCGCGATTGGTTTGTGGATGCGGGCAAGTTGGCATTCATGGAAGAGAACCAGGCGGTCGTCTTCTGGGGCATCCCGACGGGTGACGACTCTGATGATCCGCCCGTGCTTCAGGGTGTCAATGTCTCCAACCAACCGATTGGATGGCATCCCGAGCACGGTTGCTGCTCTGAGTTCCTCCTCCTGATGCTGCATTGGCAAGCAGTTTGCGGCGGCATGCCGTTCACCGCCGGCGCGGACATCTCTTCGGTGGAGCTGGGGCGAATCCAGGCGGAATGGCGGTTCGTCGGCGAGATGGGAGGGATGCTGGTCTTCGCGCAAGATGGCGGTGCAGTCTGCGTGATTGGGGAGGGCCAGGCACTGCAATTGTTCGCAGGCGGTCGCACCGAACACGACTTCAATCTCATCAGTGCAGAATTGGCACGGATCGACGTGAAATTGGACTGGGCGTAAGTTCCTGCTGCTCCGCGGCACTCAAGGTGTGCCGCAAGATCGAGCGCATGAGGCGTGCCAGAGAGAGCCCCCTCCGTTAACGCACGTTGTTGCACCTGCTCATGGCAGATCCTGTGCAGGTTTCTCGGACGCCTGGATGACGCCGCCATCCACGCGCGGCGACGGGAGGCGTCCGAGAAGCGCCAGGGCACGAAATCGCGGTTAGTGGGGCGCCGGCGGGGCAGCAGGCTCTATGGGG
>JBAPMW010000040.1:0-2574 GCA_049278815.1 Hyphomicrobiaceae bacterium | reverse complement strand
AGACTGGAGTTCCTCAGCCTGATACGCTATTGACCATCTACATGGTCAGGAACATCACATGGACGCTATCAATCTAGCGGATGCCAAGGCCCATCTGAGCGAGCTTGTCGACCGGGTCGAGGCTGGCGAGTCGATTGACATCACCCGGCGCGGCAAGCCGGTCGCGCGGCTCACGACCGCTGTTCAACCGCGCAAGAAGATCGACGCAGCCCTGCTCCAATCCCTGACGGCGACCATGCCACCGCAGACCCAGAGCGCCGCCGATCTTGTGCGCTCAATGCGGGATGGCGACCGCTACTGATGCTCTACCTCGATACGTCCCTGATCGTCGCGGCGCTTTCCAACGAGGTGATGACCCCGCGGGTTCAGATTTGGTTGGGGGAGCAGGACCCAGAGCAGCTGCTGATCAGCGACTGGACCATCACCGAGATGTCCTCCGCCCTGGCGATCAAGCTGCGGACAGGGCAAATCGACCTGGAGCAACGCGCGAGGGCGCTCGCGATGTTCAACAAGCTGGTGGCCGAGAGCTTCACCGTGCTGCCGGTGACCGGCGGGCATTTCCGGACAGCGGTGAGGCTCGTCGATCAGCACACCCTCGGGCTGCGTGCGGGCGATGCCCTGCATCTCGCCACAGCGTCGGAGCACGGCGCCACGGTGCACACGCTCGATCAGCGTCTCGCAGCGGCCGGGCCGGTGCTCGGCGTGCCGACGCAACTGCTGGGGTGAGGCAGGACACCTACACCCCCTCCGCCATCGGGTTGCCCTGCGCGTCGAGGTAGGCGATGCGCACCATGTTGGTGGTGCCGGGGGAGCCGAGCGGCACGCCGGCGACGATGATGACGCCCTCGCCGGCCTTGGCAAAGCCCTCGTCGAAGGCGATGCGGCAAGCCTTGCGCACCATGGCGGCCTGGTTCTCCGGGTCCGATGTGAGCACGCAGTGCACGCCCCAGGCGCAGGCCAGCTTGCGCCCCGTGGCCACCACCGGCGACAGGCCGATCACCGGCAGGCCGGGCCGCTCGCGCGCCACGCGCAGCGCCGTGGAGCCGGTGGCGGTGTAGCAGATGATGCACGCAAGCTGCAGCGTATCCGCCACCGTATGCGCGGCGGCGGCGATGGCATCGGCCGCGGTCGGCTGCGGCTCAGTGAGTGCGGCATGCAGGATGGCCGTGTAGCTCGGGTCGTTCTCGACCTGCACGGCGATGCGGTCCATCATGCGGATCGCCTCGATCGGGTACTTCCCAACGGCCGATTCCGCCGACAGCATCACCGCATCGGCGCCGTCGAACACGGCCGTGGCCACGTCGGACACCTCCGCCCGCGTCGGCACCGGCGAGCTGATCATGCTCTCCAGCATCTGCGTCGCCACCACCACGGGCTTGCCGGCGGCGCGCGACTTGCCGACGATCTGCTTCTGGAGGCCCGGCACGCGCTCTATCGGCATTTCCACGCCGAGGTCTCCGCGCGCCACCATCAGGCCGTCGGAGTGGTCGATGATCGAGGCAAGATCGGCGATCGCCGCGGGCTTCTCGATCTTGGACATCAGCCAGGCCGCCTGCCCGATCAGCTGGCGGGCGAGCTTCACGTCCTCGCCGCGCTGCACGAACGACAGCGCCACCCAGTCCACGCCCAGCCGCAGCGCGAAGTCGAGATCGGCCTTGTCCTTCTCGGTGAGCGGCCCGATGGGGAGCACGGTATCCGGCAGGCTGATGCCCTTGCGGCTTGCCAGCGTGCCGCCTACGACGACGGTGGCATCGATGCTCAAGGGTTTTTTGTCCGTCACCGTCATGCGGATCTTGCCGTCGTCGAGGAGCAGCGTGTGGCCCACCTCCACGGCGTCGAAGATCTGTGGATGCGGCAGGAATACGCGGGCCGGTCCGCCCGCCTCCTCGTCGGTGTCGAAGCGGAACGTGGCGCCCTCGGCGAGGGCGACGCGCTCGCCCTCGAAGGCACCGAGGCGGAACTTCGGCCCCTGCAGGTCGGCCAGGATGCCGATCGGCCGGCCGAACTCGGCCTCGGCGGCGCGCACTGCGGCGTGGAGCTTCTTCACCACGTCGTGCGCCGTGTGGCTCATATTGATGCGAAATACGTCGACGCCCGCCCCGAAGAGGCGCTCGATCATCTCCGGGGCGTGCGACGCAGGACCGAGTGTGGCGACGATCTTGACGCGCCGGCTGCGTCTCATTTGGCTTTGGCGCCCCCTTCGCTTGGGTCGATGAGCCGGATGGTCCAGTCCGTGGCGTCCTTTACGTCCACCTCGAAGAAACCGGTGCGGCTATAGCCCTGCTTGGTGCAATCCGCGGCGTTCTTAATGGTGAACACCTTTTCGAGCGTGCACATGAACGACTGGCCCGCCCACTCGCCGCCGCCGTCGTAGTCCACCGCATGCACGTACCAGTAGCGGCTCGTCAGCGCGCCCTTGTAGAGGGTCTCGCAGGTCAGTCCGGGCAGGTTCCACCAGCCTTCGGTGGTCCATCCGCCGCCGGCGTCGCGGTAGCCGAGAGCCACGCCGATGCGGTTGGGCGTGGTGTTGCACAGCTTGAGGTCGGCCTGCGCCGGCACCGCCAGCACAACCGA
>JBAPMW010000039.1:0-4828 GCA_049278815.1 Hyphomicrobiaceae bacterium | reverse complement strand
CTGCCTCTTGACATGAGTGATTTGCGCTCTGTTCGCAAGTAAGAATCAGGCGCCTACGCATGACTACAAATCCCATGTATTCAAGCCCACCCGACGCTCGCAATTGACTGTTTAGACTTAATATTTTCCGGATCAGTCGCGAATTCTGGCCGGGAACATCGGGCTAGCCACCCGACGCCGTGGCGCGTGGCGGCGCGCTCTCCGCCGCGTGCGGCTCCAGCGCGGCCTGGACCGCGTCGTCCACCGTGTCCAGCCATACGAACGCCATGCCCTTGCGCACCTCGTCGGGGATGTCCTCGAAGTCCTTGCGGTTGCGGGCGGGCAGCAGCACGCGCTTGAGGCCGGCGCGGGCGGCCGCCACCACCTTCTCCTTGATGCCCCCCACCGGCAGCACCAGCCCGCGCAGGCTGATCTCGCCGGTCACGGCGGTGTCGCTCGCTACCGTGCGGTCCGTCATGAGCGAAGTGAGCGCCAGGAGCATGGCGACGCCGGCGCTGGGGCCGTCCTTGGGGATGGCGCCGGCCGGCACGTGGACGTGGATGTCGCTCTTCTCGAACGCCGCCGGGTCGATGCCGAGCGCCGCGGCGCGGTTCTTGACCACGCTGAGCGCGGCCTGGGCGCTCTCGCGCATCACCTCGCCGAGCTGACCCGTCAGGATCAGCTTGCCGCCACCTGGCGTGCGCGTCGCCTCGATGAACAGGATGTCGCCGCCCACCGGCGTCCAGGCGAGGCCGGTGGCGACGCCCGGCACGCTGGTGCGCATGGCAACCTCGCTCTCGAACTGGCGCGGCCCCAGGACAGTGGCAAGGTCACCCGCATCGATGCGGATCGACCCCGCCTGCCCTTCCGCGATGCGCACGGCGGCGTGGCGGAGCGCCTGTCCGATCTCGCGCTCCAGGCTGCGCACGCCGGCCTCGCGCGTATAGTCCTGGATGATGGCGCTGAGCGCCGCGTCGGCGATCTCGGCCTGCCCGGGCTTGAGGCCGTTCGCGTCCATCTGCCGGCGCACCAGGTAGCGTCGGGCGATCTCCAGCTTCTCGGTGGCCGTGTAGCCGGAGAGGTGGATCACCTCCATGCGGTCGCGCAAGGGGCCGGGGACGGCGTCGAGCACATTGGCGGTGGTGATGAACACGACATGGCTCAGGTCGAACGGCACGGCGAGGTAGTTGTCGCGGAAGGTCGAGTTCTGCTCGGGGTCCAGCACCTCCAGCAGCGCCGCGTTGGGGTCGCCCTGGTAGCTGGCCCCCACTTTGTCGATCTCGTCCAGCATCATCACGCAGTTGCGCGTGCCGGCCTTGCGGATGGCCTGGACGATGGTGCCGGGCAGCGCGCCGATGTAGGTGCGGCGGTGGCCGCGGATCTCGGCCTCGTCGTGCACGCCGCCGAGGCTCACGCGCACGAACTTGCGGCCCATGGCGCGGGCGATGGATTGCCCCAGCGAGGTCTTGCCGACGCCGGGCGGCCCGACCAGGCACAGGATCGGCGCCTTGCCGTGCGGGGCAAGCTTGCGCACCGCCAGATACTCGACGATGCGTTTCTTGACTTTGTCCAGGCCGTAGTGGTCCTCGTCCAGGATGCGGCGCGCCTCGGCGATGTCGATGGGCGCCTCCTCGGGCAGGGCCCAGGGCAGCTCGATCAGCCAGTCGAGGTAGCTGCGCACCATGCCGTGCTCGGCCGAAGCCTCCGGCATGCGCTCCAGCCGGCGCAGCTCCTTCCGCGCCTGGTCCTCCACCTCCTTCGGCATGCGCGCCTTGAGGATGGCCTCGCCGAGCTCGGCGATCTCGGCCTTGCCCTCCTCGCCTTCCCCAAGCTCGCGGCGGATGGCCGCGAGCTGCTCGCGCAGCAGCACCTCGCGATGGCGCTCGTCGAGTGCCGCCTGGGTCTGCCGGCCGATCTCGTGCGACAGGCGCAGCACCTCGATGCGCTGGGCCATCAGATGCATCACCTTGTCCATGCGGGCGGCTATGTCGATGGTCTCCAGGACCTCCTGCTTCTCCTCCACCTTGAGATCCATGTAGGCGGCGGCGAGGTCGGCGAGCTGCGCCGGCGAGGCGATGGACTGGATGCCGGCGAGCAGGTCGGGCGGCACCTGCGGCAGCAATTCCAGGGCCTCCACCGCCTGGCGCTTCAGATTGAGGAAGCGGGCCTCGATCTCGGGGCCGTGCGGCTCGGGCTCGGGAATGCGCACGACGCGCGCCACCAGGAACGGCCAGCCGTCGAGGAACTCGATCACGTCGAAGCGCTGCTCACCCTGGCAGGCGAGGTGGTGCGTGCCGTCCTGCGCGGTGACGTAGCGCATCAGATTGGCGACGCAGCCGATCCGATGCATGTCGGCCGGGCGCGGCTCCTCGACCTCCTGGCTGCGCTGGAGGAGGATGCCTAGCTGGCGCTGCTCGCGCAGGGCCTGCTGCGCGGCGGCCACCGAGCCGGGGCGTCCGACCGCGATCGGCAGGACGAGGCCGGGGAACAGCACGGTGCCGCGCACGGGCACGATGATGAGCGCATCGGCGGGCGGCGGTCCGTAGCCGGCCCTTGGACCGGCACCCGCTCCAGCCAACGCTTCCGCTTCAACCGCCACGGACAGTCTCCACCTTCTCGAGCCTCACGAGCAGGCAGCCATTGGCCGCCGCCCGGAGGGGCTGCCGATAGGTCCCCGCCGGCAGGCGCACGCGACGCTCGAAGCGGCCCTGGGGCAGCTCCAGGCGATGGATCACGGCCGTCTGCAGCTCGCGCGGCAGCACGCGGGTTCCCGCGATCACCAGATCGCCGTCGACGATGGTCGCCTCGGTCTGCTCGGGGTCGACGCCGGGCAGCGCGACCACGATGAGCAGCTCGCCGGCGGTCTCAAGGATGTCGACCGGCGGCTCCCAGGCGGGCGCGTGCGTTGCCGACGACACCGGCCTGAACACCTCGCGATGCATGCGATCCGCCTGCGCCAGCAGAGCGAATGCCTCGGACCACATCCAATCGGGTGGAAAGCTTCGGTCCATGTCTCAATCCATGGCTCAATCCGCGTCTCAAGACCCGCCGTGCCGTTTGCGCCTGCCGACGAACGCGTCCCGCGCGGAGCCTGACGCGCGCATGGGAGCGGGAGCCGCCCGGTTTGTCGAAGAGTCTGCGCAAACAAGGTAACGCGCCTCGGGCGCCGGAGTTGGCTAGGCCCGGGACGCGCTGCGCTCGCATCGACCTATAGTTAAGCCGGGCTTCGCCTTTGATGGCGGTCAATGCCGCCCGGAGCAGGAAGTGCCGCTATGGGTGTTCAGCCCATGGCAGCCCGTTTTTCGAGGAGAGACAGAGATGACGCTTCCGTCCACGCTCAGTCACGCCGTGCAGCAGACCCAGCTATGGCTCAAGGAGCTGCGCGACAACGGCGACCTGGCCGACGAGGCCACGGCCTACAGCGTGCTGCGCGCCGTGCTGCATCAGCTGCGCGATCGGCTGACGCCCGAGGAGGCGGTGGATCTGGCCGCGCAGCTGCCCCTCATCGTGCGCGGCGTCTACTTCGAGGGCTGGCGGCCCGGCCGGACTCCCGAGAAGGTGCGCACCAAGCGGGAGTTCCTGGACGGGGTAGCGGCCAAGCTGCGGCCGCATCCCATCGACCCCGAGCTGGCCGTGCGCGACGTGCTCGCGCTGGTGGCCCATCATTGCGACCCGGGCGAGGTCACCGACGTGATCGCCCAGCTGCCGGCCGAGCTGAAGGAGCTGTGGCCCGAGACGGCGCGGCGGTCGTAGCCGTCGGGTCAAGCGGGGTGCAGATCCACACATGCCATTCCCTGTACTCCGGGCCCGGAGCCGAAAGCGCTGCCAAATCAACAGGCGGCTTTACGCAGGTCGGCCCGACTTGCTGAAGTTCGAAGCTTTTAGGGCTGTCGTCGGAGTAAAGGCATGGACATAGACCCACACATCGATTGACTTCCGCTGATTTCATCGAGCATTGCAAATCTGCATTCGGTATTTGTCACCCGTTGACGCACGGGTCCGTCAGAATGCTTGAAATTGCTCTTTAGAAGCCGTATATTCCCGTCGCAGCAATTTGCGGCCTCATTGAAGCGCAACCGTAACGCAGCGCTTCACGGCACTGTCCTTCTTCCTCGTCGGCAATTCTGTGGTCTCATTGAAACAATGCAGGTATCCACACATGAGAGTATTCTTTTTTGCAGCAGCGCTGGCAGCGATCGCTCCGGCAGAAGCTCACGCGCAACGTTGCGCCGCAGTTGCGTTCAGTGCAAATGGCGCGTGGGCGTCGCAATCATGGACTGGCGACTATGCGTGCGACCATGCACGAAACGGAGCCATGAATGCGTGCCGGGCGAGTGGCGGCCAAGGATGTGGCTACATGACCACCGCGTTTGACTGCATGGCAGTCGCTCACTGCAATCACTGGAACGGCCAGCGACATGCCTTCGGCTCGTTCGGTGCTACGCGTGCGCAAGCCGAGAGCAACGCCCTTGGTGCAGTCATATCGGCGGGATGGTCGAATTGCTACATTCGGGTGTGGTGGTGCCCGTATGGAGAGCTCGCTCGGCTCCAAGGCGAGTAGGGTAAGCGGACGCACCAGGATTGTTTCGGCGGGTCGCGCAGGCGACCGGCTCTTTTATCGACTTTATCGACGGAGCAGTCGCTGGTCTTCCTGCACAGTCGCTCGTCGACAAAAGCGGCAGCGTGGACCGGCGCCCCCTCACCACCCGCCGCTTCGCGCCAGCGACAGATACGCCCCGCGCAGCGTCTCCTGCACGTGCGCCTCGGTGAAGCCTTGCAGCACGCGCAGGCGGGCGGCGGTGCCGAGGCGGTGGCGCAGCGCGGCGTCACGGGCGAGGCGCTCCAGCGC
>JBAPMW010000038.1:0-8449 GCA_049278815.1 Hyphomicrobiaceae bacterium | reverse complement strand
GCCTTGCGCCATTCCGGCCTCCATGAGTCTGGTCTTGCTTGGCGACGACAGTGGCACCGCCTTCGGACGCGGTCAATCTAGCGCCGGGCGCCCGCCGGTCCATCGATCGCATCGAGGTCCACGTGCTCCGGGCGAAACCCCACACCGATGATCCGCGCTGGAATGCCTTGCAGGAAGGGCAGGTGCCGCTGCGCGAAGCGCACGAGCCAGGGCAGCCTCGGTGCCTGCGTGCCCCGGAGCACCGGGTCGATGACGCGGTTCTGCACGGCCATCTGGAAGGCCTGAGTCGCCCAGGTCGGAAACGCGCGCCGCTGCTGGACCTTGCGCAGGTCGTCCTCGGCCGGAATGCCGGCCCGCAGCGGCTCGACCAGCAGGTTGGCCGCGGCGATCGCATCCTGGATGGCAAGGTTGATGCCGACGCCGCCGACCGGCGACATGGCGTGCGCAGCATCGCCGATGCAGAGCAGGCCCGGCTTGTGCCACGTCTCCAGCCGGTCGACCTTGACGGTCAGAAGCTTCACCTCGTCGAGGCTGGCGATGCCCTGCGCCGCCGTCGGGCCGAGGAACTCGGCGACGCGAGCGCGGAACGCGTCGAGGCCCCGCGCCTTGACGTCATCGGCCGTGCCCTTGCGGATGATAAAGGCGCACTGCCAGTAGTCGCCGCGGTCGAGCATGATCAGGGCCCCGCCCGCCTTGATGCGGCCGAGTACCGCACCCGACTCCTCACGGCCGCGCGGCAGCTTGAACCACAGCACGTCCATGGGCGCGCCGAGGTCCTTCACCTTGAGCCCCGCCGCCTGCCGGAGCGTCGAGTCCCGGCCGTCGGCGGCAATGACGAGATCGGCGCGCATCTCCACCTCACCGGACGGCGAGCGGGCGATCACGCCGGCGATGCGCTCGCCTTCCCGGAGCAGATCGAGGGCCTCCGTCTCCATCGCCAGAGAGAAGGTCGGGAAGGCCCTGGCCTGCTCCGCCATGAAGTTGAGGAAGTCCCACTGCGGAATGAAGGCGATGAACTTGCAGCGCGTTGCAAGCCGGCCGAAGTCGGCGCCCCGCACGCGCTCGCCGCCGATCTCGATCTCGGCATACCGGACCTTCTGATGCGGGAGGCGCAGGAAATCGTCGAGCAGCCCAAGCTCGGCCAGCGCATCCATCGTCGAGGGGTGGATGGTGTCGCCGCGGAAGTCGCGCAGGAAATCGGCGTGCTTCTCCAACACCGTCACGTCGATGCCGGCCCGCGCCAGCAGGTAGCCCGCCATCACGCCGGCCGGCCCACCGCCGGCGACGATGCATCTGGCGGGACGCGCGGGTCGGTCTGTCACGGCCGTCGTACCCTGGAGAAGGTCGCGATGGGGTCAGACCCTGCGGGTCTGACCCCCGTCCGATACCTCTTCGATCCGCCCGACGACAAGCGCGATGGATTCAGGAGGGCGTGCCATGGGGTCAGACCCGCAGGGTCTGACCCCGAGCCGTGCCGTGCCGCGAGACTCATGATCTGAGCTTGAAGCGCTGGATCTTGCCGGTCTGGGTCTTGGGCAGGGCCGTGACGAACTTCACCGAGCGCGGGTACTTGTAGGGCGCGATTGTCGCCTTCACGTGCTCCTGCAGGGCCCTGATGCAGGCCTCGTCGGCGGCGAAGCCCTCGCGCAGCACCACGTGCGCCTCGACGATCTGGCCGCGCGCCTCGTCGGGCGCGCCGACCACCGCGCATTCGGCGACGGCGGCGTGCGCCAGGAGCGCCGCCTCCACCTCGGGGCCGGCGATGTTGTAGCCCGAGGAGATGATCATGTCGTCGGCGCGGGCGGCGAAGTGGAACACGCCGCTCGCATCGCGCACGAAGTCGTCGCCGGTGAGGTTCCACCCCATCCGCACGTACCTCAACTGGCGGTCGTCGGCGAGGTAGCGGCAGCCGGTGGGGCCGCGCACGGCGAGGTGGCCGATGGTGCCGTCCGGCACGTCGTTCATGGCGTCGTCGACGATTTTGGCCTCGTAGCCGGCGACCGGCTTGCCGGTGGCGCCGGCCCTGGCGTCGCCGAAGCGGTTGGTGATGAAGATGTGCAGGAGCTCGGTGGAGCCGATGCCGTCGAGGATCGGCTTGCCGGTCTTGCGGGTCCACTCCTCGAACACGGGCGCCGGCAGCGTCTCGCCGGCCGACACGGCGGCCCTGAGCGAGGAAAGATCGGCGCCGTTGTCCATGGCCGTCAGCATGGCGCGGTAGGCGGTGGGCGAGGTGAAGCAGATGGTGGCCTTGTAGGTCTCGATGATGTCGATCATGTTGGCGGGCGTGGCATTCTCCAGCAGGGTCGCCGTGGCGCCGAAGCGCAGCGGGAAGATCGCGAGCCCGCCGAGGCCGAAGGTGAACGCCAGCGGCGGCGAGCCGACGAATACGTCGTCGGGCGTGACGCCCAGCACCTCCCTGGCGTAGCCGTCGGCGACGATGAGCAGGTCGCGGTGGAAGTGCATGGTGCCCTTGGGCTCGCCGGTGGTGCCCGAGGTGAACCCCAGCAGGGCGACATCGTCGCGCCCGGTCTTTACGGCGTCGAACCTGACGGGCTTGTCGAGCGCCACGCGGTCGAGCTCGGCGTCGTGGTTGGCGGTGCCGTCGAAGTTGATGACCTTCTTGAGGAAGCGGCTCTCCTTGGCGCAGGCCACCAGCTCGTCGGCGATGCGGCTGTCGCACAGCGCCAGGCTCACCTGGGCCTTGTCGACGATCTTGGCCAGCTCGCCGGCGCGCAGCAGCGGCATGGTGTTGACGGCCACGGCGCCGGCCTTGGTGACCGCCAGCCACGCCGCCACCATGGCGGGGTTGTTCCCCGACCGCAGCAGCACGCGGTTGCCGGGCTTGACGCCGAAGTCCTCCACCAGCGCATGGGCGAGCCGGTTCGACCAGTCGGCGAGCTCCTTGTAGGTACGGCGGCGGCCGTTGCCGATCAAGGCCGTGCGATCGCCGAAGCCCTTCTCGACCAGGCGGTCGGTCAGCTCGACCGCGGCGTTGAGGTATTCGGGATACTGGAATTCCGGCCGGTCGAGCAGCAGGTCGGGCCACAGCTCGGCCGGCGGGAGGTGGTCACGCGCAAAGGTATCGACGTGGGCAGAGGGGCCGAGGGCGGCGGCGCCCTTGGGGGCGGCCTGGCGCCGGCTGCCGCTGCCGGCATCGCGCCCGAATATCCTCGCGAACATCATCGCCTCCACTGTGTCATCCCGGCGCTTGTCGCCGGGATCCAGCCAGCCCCGCGCTCCGGAGCCAACTGAGAGATGGATCCCGGGCACAAGGCCCGGGATGACACCTAATCCCCCGCAAACGCCGGCTTCCCCTTGGCTACGAACGCCTCGTAGGCGCGGCGGAAGTCGCGGGTCTGCATGCAGATGGCTTGCGCCTGGGCCTCGGCCTCGATGGCCTGATCGAGGCTCATGGACCATTCCTGGTTGAGCATGGTCTTGGTCATCATGTGCGCGAAGGTCGGGCCTTCGGCGAGGCGCCCGGCGAGCGCCATCGCCTCGGTCTCCAGCGCCTCCGGCGCCACCAGCCGGTTGAAGAAGCCCCAGCGCTCGCCTTCCTCCGCCGACATGGTGCGCCCCGTGAACAGCAGCTCCGCCGCGCGGCCCTGGCCGATGACGCGGGGGAGCATGGCGCAGGCCCCCATGTCGCAGCCGGCGAGGCCGACGCGGGTGAACAGGAACGCGGTCTTGGCGGCCGACGTGCCGAGGCGCAGGTCGGCGAAGAGGGCAATCATCGCGCCGGCCCCCGCGCACGCGCCGTCGACCGCGGCGATGACGGGCTGCGGCGCCGCCTTCATGGCCTTCACCAGGTCGCCGGTCATGCGGGTGAAGGCGATGAGGCCCTTCATGTCCTTGTCGAGGAGCGGGCCGATGATGTCGTGCACGTCGCCGCCGGAGCAGAAGTTGCCGCCGTTGGAGGCGAGCACGACCGCCTTCACGGCATCGGCATAGGGCAGCGCGCGGAAGGTGTCGCGCAGCTCGGCGTAGGCCTCGAAGGTCAGCGGGTTCTTGCGCTCCGGACGAGCCAGGGAGATGACGGCGACGCCGTCGTCGAGGCGCCAGTGGAAGTGGCGGGGCTGGAAGTGCCGGTCGATCGTCATGGGGATCTCCGGGGGGACCTCGGGGGGATCGTCATGGGCTTCGCCCTCCTGTGTGCGTCTCCTCCCGCAGGGCATCGAGCAGCACGATCATGGTGTCGCTGCGCTCGTCGCTGAAGCCGGCGAGGATCTCGTCCACCCATCGCTCGTGCGCCGCGGCCATGCGGTCGAACAGAAGCGTGCCCTTGCCGGTGAGGCGTACGAAGGTCGCGCGGCGGTCCACCTCGTTGGCGACGCGCGCCACCAGGCCCTCGGCGACCAGTCGGTCGACGATGCCGGTGACGTTGCCGTTCGACACCATGAGCTGGCGCGAGACCTCCGTCATGGTCATGCCGCTCTCGCGGCGCACCAGCGCCGCCATCACGTCGAACTTGGGCAAGGTGACGCCGAACTCGTGGGTAAGGCGGCGGCGCAGCTCGGCCTCGATGGGCCGGACCGTCCGGAGCAGCCGCACCCACAGCCTCAATCTCAGGTGTGGCGCCGACTCGGGCGTCGACTTGGGCCTCGTCTGCGGCTCGACCGTCATGCCTCGCCCCCCGAGACCGAGATGACCTGGCCGGTGACGGCCTGAGCACCGGGCGTGCACAGCCACAGCACCGTGTCTGCCACCTCGGCCGGCCTGACGAAACGGCCCTGCGGGTTGAGCCGCCGCAGCTCGGCTTGAGCCTCGTCGCGGGAGCGGCCGGTCTTGGCCGCGATGTTGGCCAGCGAGGCCTCCAGCAGCGGCGTCTCCGTGAAGCCTGGGCAGACGGCGTTCACCGTCACCCCCGTGCTGGCCAGCTCGGCCGCCAGCGCGCGCGCAAGGCCGACGACGCCGTGCTTGGCGGCGCAATAGGCGGCGACGTAGGGATAGCCCTTGAGGCCGGCCGTGGACGCGATGAGGACAATCCGGGGTGCGGCGGCTCCCGTGCGGGTGAGATCGGGCAGCGCTGCCTGCACGGTGAGAAAGGCGCCGGTGAGGTTGACATCCAGCATGCGCTGCCAGTGCGCCAGATCCAGCTTCCCGATCGGTGCGCTCTCTGCCGCGCCAGCGTTGGCCACGACGATGTCGATAGGGCCGTGCGCCTCGCGCGCGGTCCGCACCATGGCGGTCGTGTCTCCCTCGCGGGTTACGTCCGCGACGATGGCCGAGGCGCAGTCGAGGTTGTCGGCCACCTCGCACAGCGGCGCGGCGCGGCGTCCCACCAGGGAGACCGCGGCACCGGCAGCGGAGAGCGCGACCGCAATCGCCGCGCCGATGCCGGTGCCTGCGCCGGTGATCAGGGCATGCCGGTCTGCGAGCGGTCGTGACATCACACGCGCTCCCCACCGCTCTCGGCGCGCTGAGCCAACCGGTAGAGCTGGTCGCGGCCGGCGAGGTAGGGCTGGGGCCAGGCGGCACCCGTGTAGCCCGCCCGCGCGGCGGCGTGCAGCGTCCAGTAGGGGTCGGCCAGGTGCGGACGGGCGAGGCAGACGAGATCGGCGCGGCCCGCCATCAGGATCGAGTTGACGTGGTCCGCCTCCGTGATGTTGCCCACCGCCATGGTGGCGATGCGCACCTCGTTGCGGATGCGGTCGGAGAACGGCGTCTGGAACATGCGCCCGTACACGGGCCGAGCGTCGGCGGAGGTCTGGCCGGCGGAGACGTCGACGATGTCCGCGTCCTCGCGTTGCAGCATCCGTGCGATCTCGACGGCATCAGCCGGCGTGATCCCGTCGCTGCCCACCCAATCGTTGGCGGAGATGCGCACCGATATGGGCTTCTCCGCGGGCCACGCCGCGCGCACCGCCCGGTAGACCTCCAGGGGGAAGCGCATGCGGTTCTCCAACGAGCCGCCGTAGGCGTCGGTGCGGCGGTTGGTGAGCGGCGTGATGAAGGCCGACAGCAGGTAGCCGTGCGCATAGTGCAGCTCCAGCATGTCGAAGCCGGCACGCTGGGCCATCCTGGCGGCCACCACGTATTCGCCCAGCACCCGTTCCATGTCGGCGGGCGTCATCTCGCGCGGCACCTGGTTGCGCGGCGACCAGGCGATGGGCGAGGGGGCCAGCAGCTCCCAGTTGCCAGCGGGGAGCGGCGCGTCCATCTCCTCCCAGCCGAGCCGGGTGGAGCCCTTCGGACCGGAGTGGCCGAGCTGGATGGCGATCCTGGCGTCGGTTTCCGCATGCACGAAGTCGACGATGCGCCTCCAGGCGGCCTCGTGCGCCGGCGCGTACATGCCGGTGCAGCCGGGCGTGATGCGCCCCTCAGCGGAGACGCAGGTCATCTCCGTGACGACGAGGCCGGCGCCGCCCTTGGCGCGCTCGGCGAGATGCACGAGGTGCCAGTCTGTGGGTGTGCCGTCCACAGCCTTGTATTGCGCCATCGGCGAGACCACGACGCGGTTCTTGAGGTGCATCCCGCGCAGGCGGAACGGCACGAACATGGGCGGGCGCGCGGCGTTGGGCCCAGGTGGGGGCTTGCGGCCCGTGGCCTGCTCCTCGAACCACATCTCGGCGCCGTCCAGCCACGCCTTGTCGCGCTGGCGCAGGTTCTCGTGGCTGATGCGCTGAGACCGCGTGAGCAGCGAGTAGTTGAGCTGCACAGGGTCGAGGTGAAAGTAGCGCTCCACCTCCTCGAACCACTCCGTGGAGTTGCGCGCCGCGCTCTGCAGGCGCAGCACCTCGGTGCGCCGATCCTCCTCGTAGCGCTTGAAGGCCGCCGCCATGGTCGGCTCGGTGTGGAGGTACTCCGCCAGGGCGATGGCGCTTTCCAGGGCGAGCTTGCTGCCGGAGCCGATGGAGAAATGCGCGGTCGCCGCGGCGTCGCCCATCAGCACGACGTTCTCGTGGCTCCAGGTCTCGCACAGCACGCGGTTGAAGTTGAGCCAGGCCGAGCCGCGCAGGTGGCGCGCGTTGGTCATCAGCTTGTTGCCGCCGAGGTATCCGGCGAAGATCTGCTCGCAGCGGGCGAGCGTCTCCTCCTGGCTCATGGCGTCAAAGCCGAGACCGCGCCAGGTCGGCTCGGAGCACTCGACGATGAAGGTGGCCGTCTCGGGCTCGAACTGGTAGGCGTGCGCCCAGATCCACCCGTGGGGCGTCTCCTCGAAGATGAAGGTGAAGGCGTCGTCGAACCTCTGGTGCGTGCCGAGCCAGACGTATTTGCAGCGGCGCACCTCGATGTCCGGCCGGAACACATGCGCCAGTGCGGAGCGCACCTTGGAGTTGGCGCCGTCGGCCGCCACGATCAGGTCGTAGCCGCTGTAGCGGGCGAGCTCCTCGATCTCGGTCTCGAACCTGAGCTCCACGCCAAGCGCCTGCGCCCGGTCCTGGAGGATGTTCAGGAGCCGCTTGCGGCCGATGCCGCAGAAGCCGTGTCCCGACGAGCGCGTGACGGTGCCGCGGTAGTGGGTGGCGATGTCGTCCCAGTAGACGAAGTGGCGCGCGATCTCGGCAGCGCTGACGGGATCGGCGGCCTCGAGGTTGGAGAGCGTCTCGTCGGAGAGCACCACGCCCCACCCGAACGTGTCGTACGGCCGGTTGCGCTCCACCACCACGATCTCATGGCGAGGCTCGCGCAGCTTCATGGCGATGGCGAAATAGAGGCCGGCCGGCCCTCCGCCGAGACAGGCAACGCGCAACGATGCCTCCATCGGGTCGCAGTGTGTCCAAATGGACGGTGCCGCAGCCCGATGTACATTTCAAGTGTAAAGTAATGCGTGAAGTCGTGAGATCGTGAGATCGTGAGATCGCCAATTGCAAATGCAATCTCACCGTGCCGATGGCACGCTTTGCTTTGACGACTTCACGACCAGGTCAGTTCACCTCGGCGTGGTAGTACTCCTCCCGCAGATGGCAGATCGCGCTGCGCCATTCGAGGGGCGACTCGTCGGCGGCGCAGATGATGCGGTCGAGCTGCACGAGGACGGTGCCCGGCTCGACCAGGAGGAGCATCGCCACCTCCTGGGAGGCCGTGGTCAGTCGCACCTCCTCGCAGGCACGCGCCACATGCACGCCGTGCTGTTGCGCCAGCAGGGTAAGCGACCAGTCGCCGAGGTCGGTGCCCTCCAGTCCGGGCAACCGGCCGATGACGAGGCATGTCTCCTCCACCGCGAACGGCCGGGCGGAGGCGACCAGCAGCCGCCGCTTGCGGGCAACCGGCTCGGTCGGTCCGAGGAGCAGCACCCTCTGCTCGTGCCCGGTCGGCGTGCCGCTGCCGTGCTCGAGGAGCTCGGCACCCCAGACGATCGGCTCGCCATCGCCCTGGCGCATGTGATCGAAGCGCGAGGCGATCTCCGGCCGGGTCTGATCGATCACGAAGGTGCCGCGCCCCTGGCGGCGCACGACCAGCCGGTCGGCCTCCAGCTTCTCCATGGCCTTGCGGATGGTGCCGGAGC
>JBAPMW010000037.1:0-1511 GCA_049278815.1 Hyphomicrobiaceae bacterium | reverse complement strand
TTATACTTGGCCTGGGCCGCGGCCTCCGGCGCATGGCCGGCAACGGCGAAGGTGAGAGCGGCGGCAAGTGTGGCGGAGCGTGCCCATGCGGGCAGGCGAGGGTTACGCATCACGAAGTCCCCCTTAGCGACCGGCGGCCGCACGCGTTGCCTGTGGCCGCAAGCCCGTTCGTCGCGCTCGTTCGACCACGCACGATTGTTGCGCTCCCGCGGCGGCGAAGGGAAGGGGAAGCATGGAGATTCCAGATGACCGTTGCCCGTCGGCCACCGTCTGACGTCCGGGGGAACGCAAGATGCATGCAGCGGTAGCGGCGTTGCACCGATGCGCCCTGACCAGTCGGGGCAGCCCGTCGCGACAATGCCAGGCGACGACCAGCATCCGTAGGAGGCCCTCACCCCTGATGCCCCATTTCCGCATCGCACGCGGCTCGCGTTGACACCCAGCGCAATCGGCCTAGACTGGCTCGCACCTCCAGGGGGGCCGGCGGCAAGCCGGCTGAGACGGCGCCAGCAACCCGCGCCGCCACCCTTTGAACCTGATCCGGGTCGTGCCGGCGAAGGGAGAGACGACCGTGACCACCTCCACCTACCTCGCGCGCTTGATGGGCCCCGTGATTCTCGCGGCCGCAATCGGTTTGTTCCTTAATCGAGAGGGCTACAAGGCGATGGCGCAGGAGTTCCTGCGCAGCCCGGCTCTCATCTACCTTTCCGGCGTGCTGACCATGGTCGCCGGCATAGCCATCGTGCTCGCCCACAACCTGTGGGTCGCAGACTGGCGCGTGCTCATCACGATTTTCGGCTGGCTTGGCGCCATCGGCGGCGCCGCGCGCATCGCCCTCCCAGGTGCGACCAAGGCGGTCGGCGAGCGGATGCTCGACAAGCCGGCACTGTTCACCGTCGGCGGCGCCGGCTGGCTCGCCATCGGCGCCCTGCTCACCTTCCTCGGCTATTTCCGCTAACAAGAACCCTCTCTGGGAGCCCAAGTGAATGAACAAGATCGCGCGCCCCCACGACCTGATGGTACCCAAGGTCACCACCGGGCCGATCAGCGCCTCGAGCAAGGTCTACACCTCGCCCGAGGGGCACGACGACATCCGCGTGCCGTTCCGCGAGATCGCGCTCAGCGAAGGCGCGGGCGCGAAGGCCTTCCGCGTCTACGACCCGTCGGGTCCCTATACTGATGCCGGCGCCGCCATCGATGTCGAGAAGGGCCTGCCGCGCACCCGCGCGGCCTGGGTGCGCGAGCGCGGCGGCGTTGAGGAATATGCCGGGCGGGACGCGAGACCTGAGGACAACGGCAACGTCACCGGCCGCCACCTCGCCCGCGACTTCCCCAACAAGCCGCAGCCCTTGCGGGCAACCGCATCGGCAGCAGTAGGCGTCCCCTCCCCCCTTGTGGGGGAGGGACAGGGTGGGGGGGATTCCAGAACATCAGAGGTCGGGAGTCCCCCCACCCCTAACCCCTCCCCACAAGGGGGAGGGGAATCCGCGCGCCACTTGCGGGCAGGCCAC
>JBAPMW010000036.1:0-2602 GCA_049278815.1 Hyphomicrobiaceae bacterium | reverse complement strand
CATCGAGACGTGCATGCGATACGATCCGCTTTATGTGCCGTCGGCGCCCGGCGCGTTGGGGATCGCCCGCTATATGCTGAAAAAGTATTCGGAAGCGCTGCCGCCGTTGCGCGAATTTGCATCCCGGGCCCCACACGTGAGCCAAGGCCACATCTTTCTGGCCGCCAATCTCGCGCAATTGGGGCGGCTCGATGAGGCTCGTGCGGAAGCCGCCGAGGTCCTGCGGATCGACCCAAAGTACACGATTGACGGCACGCAGAGGCGACTGGCGCTCTACAAGCGCCCCGAGGACGCCGAGCATTTGCTCGACGGTCTGCGCAAGGCGGGCCTGCCGGAGAGCTAGCTTCGCCACGCTGGCGGGCAACAGGAGTCGGGGCTCGGTGCGGGCAAAGGCCGGGTCGATGCAATTGAGTACAGGGACCTAAATTCTTGATCTTGCAAAATGTTGTGCTCTCCTGATGGCATTTCCATAACCTATTGCATAATATCTTATAAATCAAATAGTTAGAGCCAGGCAACCCCGCTTCGCCCGCCTCGGTGTGAGCTACTTGCAGATCCGCGCGCCGCCGCGGTGGCGCGCCAGATCGAGGTGGAAGTGGTCGTGGTGGAGCGCATCGTAGCCGGGGCCGAGGACGGTCGTGAATACGGTGCAGGAGCCGAGCCGCACCTCGCGCAGGAAACCGCGCTCGGCCGGCGAGCCGCTCCACCCGCTCGTGACCTTGACGATGCGGCCGTCGGCCAGGCCGAAGCCGGCGACGTCGAGGGCGTTGGCGTGGCCGTGCTCGGAGAGGAACGCGCCGCTCACGTGGTTCATCGGCCGGCAGGCGAAGGACGAGGCGACCTTCACGGCGACCACGTCGGCGCCCAGATGGCGGCGGGCCGCGGGCTTAACCACGTGGTTGGTCCAGTACTCGATGGCGTGCACCATCGGACAGCGCACCAACGCCGACGGCTCGAGCGCCACCGATCCGTCCACGGCGGCCGCCATCTTGAAGGGCTTCAGAGCGCCGCACGCGCCAGAGGCGCCCAGGGGGCCGCCCAAGGCCGAACGGACCGTCACGAACGGCGTCTCGTGCACCAGCCCTGAGGCCAGGCAGGCGCGCTCCTCCTCGGCCCGCCAGGGCTCGTGGCGGACGACGAAGCTCGGCGCGGTGCCGCACGCCGCGAGCGCGAGCGCCGGCAGCAGGAGCAGGGCGAGGTGGACAACGCGGAACCGGGGCATGGCGGCGCTAGCGTGCCGGCGGCGGGCTTAAGGCCGGGTTAGGTGCGGTCGGGGTTCCCAGCCGGCGGCGCGTTAATGGTGAAGGGTGCGTTGATACGTGCTGCGTGCGCCTTTTAGTCGGTTGATATGTATGGCGAAATCTTGTCGCGTTAGCCAAGCGGGGCCGGCGCGATTGCAGAATGACGACGGCCGCGTGCAAGGTCCGGGCTCCTTGTCAGGTGCCACTCGCGCCTTGCCCGTAAGCCCATATAAGGCGATCTGTAAGCGCATTCGGACACGCAACTGGAATGATGCACGGCGAGGCCAACAGGGTAGCGGACGATGTCCCTTCTGAGGCTGGCGTTCTGGCTTGCCCTCCTCGTGCTGCTGCTGCCGACCGACGCGGCGCAGCAGGCGCGCTTCACCAGCTTCGCCAGCACGGCGCTGGAGCGGGTATCGACTTTCTGCGCCCGCAACGCCAGGACCTGCGACGCGGCGGCCGCGGTCTGGGCCACCTTTCTCAGGAAGGCTGAGTTCGGCGTCCGCCTGGTGGGCGATCTCGTCGGCGCCGGCGGCCGGCAGATCTCGGAGCAGAGCCCGGACGTGCCGCCGGCCCGGGAGAAGCACCCCGATAAGCGTCTCGGCAAAGCCGACCCGCGCGGCACCCTGTCGCCGTCGGACATCTACGACCCACCCTGGCGCGGCCACAAGCGCCTCAAAGAGTACTGAGCGGCGCGCCGTTGCCTTGCCTCACCCCCATCCGTCGCCATATGCATGGTATCGGGCATAGGTTGGGTCGACCCCGGCGAAAGCCGGGGGAAGATCCAACACTTTGGCAGGCGAGCGGGTGTTGGGTCTGCCCTTCGCTACCTACCCAACCTGCCCCTGAAACCTCGCTGTGAGACATGACGATCGACACCATCCGCGCCGACTTCGCCCTGCTCGACGAGTGGGAGGACCGCTACCGCTACCTGATCGAGCTGGGGCGCGGTCTGCCGCCGTTTCCGGAGGAGAAGCGCACCGACGCCAACAAGGTGCGCGGCTGCGTGAGCCAGGTGTGGCTGGCGAGCGCGGTGAATCGCAACGGCGGCGGCGCCTCGATGCTGGAGTTTCAGGGCGACAGCGACGCCCACATCGTGCGTGGCCTGGTGGCGGTGCTGTTCGCCCTGGTGCAGGGCCGGACGCCCGAGGCGATCCTTGCCGCCGACGCCAAGGCCCTGTTCGCCGAGCTGGACCTGACCGAGCACCTCACCCCGCAGCGCTCCAACGGGTTCTTCTCCATGGTGGAGCGCGTCCGCGCCGACGCACGGGCGGCAGTGGGGGACCGTAGGGTGCAGTAAGCCGCACCCCGCTTGCCCTTATCTGTCCAACGCCATAGGAGCCCGTAGGGCACAACAAGGC
>JBAPMW010000035.1:0-2710 GCA_049278815.1 Hyphomicrobiaceae bacterium | reverse complement strand
GGTGAACATCCAGCCATAGCCGCGCTCGTAGCGGGGTTCGGGCTGCCGCCAGGCAGTGCGGCGGCGCGCAAGCTCAGCCTCAGAAACCTCGAGCGTGATGCCGCGGGCCGCCACGTCGACCGAGATGATGTCGCCGGTCCGCACCAGCGCCAGCGGGCCGCCCACGTAGCTCTCGGGTGCCACGTGCAGGATGCAGGCGCCGTAGCTCGTCCCCGACATGCGCGCATCGGAGATGCGCACCATGTCGCGCACGCCCTGCTTCACGAGCTTGGTCGGGATCGGCAGCATGCCCCATTCGGGCATCCCCGGGCCGCCCTGCGGCCCGGCGTTTCTCAGCACCAGCACGTGATCGGCGGTGACGTCGAGCTCCTCTCGATCGATGTTGGCCTTGAGCTGCTCGTACGTGTCGAACACCAGGGCGGGCCCGGAGTGCCTGAGGAAGCGCGGTTCGCAGGCGGAGGGCTTGATGACGCAGCCGTCGGGCGCGAGGTTGCCCTTGAGCAGCGCAAGTGCACCCTCCTGGTAGATTGCGTTGTCGAGCGGTCGGATCACGTCATCGTTGTAGACGGTCGCGTCCTCCAGACTCTCCCCCCACGTATTGCCGCTGGCGTTGATCTGCGCGAGATCGAGGTGCGACGTGAGCCGCGACATCAGGGCCAGCAGCCCGCCCGCATAGTAGAAGTCCTCCATAAGGTAGGTGTCGCCTGATGGCCGGATGTTGGCGATCACGGGGATCCTGCGGCTGGCCGCGTCGAAATCCTCGAGCCCGATGGCGTGGCCCGCGCGCCGCCCCATGGCCAGAATGTGCACCACCGCGTTGGTCGAGCAGCCCATGGCCATGGCGACGTTGATGGCGTTGTGGAACGCCGCCTTGGTCATGATGCTGGCCGGCGTCAGGTCTTCCCACACCATGTCGACGATCCGCCGACCTGCCGCCGAGCACATGCGCACGTGATTGCTGTCCGCCGCGGGGATCGACGAGGTGCCGGGCAGGCACATGCCGAGCACGTCGGCCAGCGCCGTCATGGTCGCCGCCGTGCCCATGGTCATGCACACGCCGTAGGACCGCGCGATGCCGGTCTGCATCTCGTCCCAGTCCTTGGTCGAGATGTTGCCGGCGCGGCGCTCGTCCCAGTACTTCCACACGTCCGAGCCCGAGCCCAAGGGCTTGCCGTGCCAGTTGCCGCGCAGCATGGGGCCCGCCGGCAGGAATATCGCCGGCACGCCCGCACTCGTCGCCCCGAGGATGAGACCTGGGGTGGTCTTGTCGCATCCCCCCATGAGAACGACACCGTCGACGGGCTGCGAGCGGATCAGCTCCTCCGTCTCCATGGCGAGGAAGTTGCGGTAGAGCATGGTGGTGGGCTTCACCGTGCTCTCGCTGAGGGAGATTGCCGGCAGCTCGACAGGGAAGCCGCCGCCCTGGAGCACGCCGCGCTTCACGTCCTCCACGCGATGCTTGAAGTGCGCATGGCACTGCGCGAAGTCCGACCACGTGTTGATGATGCCGATGATCGGCTTGCCCTGGAACTCCTCGACCGCATAGCCGATCTGGCTCATGCGCGAGCGATGCCCGAAGGACCGGAGGTCGTCGGCGGCGAACCAGCGGGCCGAGCGCAGGCTGCCGGCGGTCTTGCGAGGACGCATCGCAGGGTCTCTTGCCTATCTCAGGGCAGGGGAGCGGCGGCGCAACCCGGTCCGGCCCGTTTGCGGTCGGTCGTTTGGTCGAGATTTGCGTGCGGCATGAGCTGCCTCCCTCGTTGTTGAATCGCGTGCCTGTTCACGGGACTTGCGTCCAGAAATCGTGCAGTCCGCCCGCTCGTCCCGTGACGGGATCCGTGCTCGGGACGGACAGTCGCGCCATGGCGCTGAGCTCCGCAGCCGACAATGCGTCGCGCCGCAAGTCCCATACCCAGCCCGGCGGATAGGCTCCGACAACGAGAAAGTCTGCGCTGGCGGCGAGACGGCAGTGTCCTGTGCCGGCCGGCAGCAGCACGCAGTCGCCCGCAGCTACCTCGACGGGTGTGCCATTGGGTCCGCCGAGCAGCACGCGGCCGCTTCCGCGTGCGATGCCGAGCACTTCATGGGCGGTGGAGTGATAGTGATGGAAGGGATAGATGCCGTTGCGCCACTGCGGCGGCCAGCTGTTCTCCTCGAACAGAGCCTCGCAGGCCCCCGCACGGTCACGCGCATCCGGGATGGCCTGCCGGTAGAGCAGCGCCGGCAGTCCCTGGTTGTTGGGCACCGAGCCGTCGGGTGCGAACCACAGCGCCGTTACGGCTGCATCGGGGCTTTCCTGGGTGCGGACGAGAGAGCTCACGGGTGCTGCCGAGCCTCTTTCAAGCGGGCCACGCCTGGCCGCCGCCATCCACGCGGATGACCTGGCCGGATACGAAAGCTCCCAAGGGCCCGGCGAAGAACTCGACCACGCGCGCCACTTCATCGACGGTGGCGATGCGGTCGAGCGTACCGCCTTCTGCCATCCGGACCGGATCGACCATCCGCGTCGCCAGAAAGCGCTCGGTACGCGTATCGCCGGGCGCGATGCGGTTGACGGTCACGCCGTAGGGCCGCATCTGGTCGGCGAGGCAGCGCGTGAAGTGCATCGCGCCGGCCTTGGCGGTGGCATAGATCGACGAATTGGTGCGCCCCTTGAAGGCGGCGACAGAGCCGACGGTGACGATGCGGCCGCTGCGGCGCTGCATCATGT
>JBAPMW010000034.1:0-2222 GCA_049278815.1 Hyphomicrobiaceae bacterium | reverse complement strand
TGCTCCGCCGTGCCGTCAAGGTGCGCTTGACGCGAGACGGCGTCGTGATCCACGACGGCACACTCAAGAGCCTGCGCCGCTTCAAGGATGAGGCGCGTGAGGTGCAGCAGGGCTACGAGTGCGGCATGGCTCTGGATGGCTACCAGGACTTCCGCATTGGCGACCGAATCGAATGCTACGAGGTCCAGGAGATCGCGCGCACCCTCTAGCCGTGCTGTCTTCCGGCGCGCAGAAGTGCTCGTCGCCTCGCACCATGCGCGATAGTCGCAATCGAGCTGGTTTGCCCTATTCCAGGGTAGGGTCGGCCTCAGGTACGGCGGTCACCAGGACCTCATCGATCCGGCGGCCATCCATGTCGACGACCTCGAACTTGTGCCCTCGGAACACGAAGGATTCTCCAACGTTCGGCAGGTGGCCCAGCTGATCGAGAACGAAGCCGGCGATGGTGTTGTATTCGCCCATGTCGCGCAAACCGCGAACCCCTGTCCTGTCCTCGAACTCGTCGACGGGAACCCGCCCATCAACCAGCCACGATCCGTCCGGCCGACGCACGATGGTGAATTCCAGCTCCTCGCCCGCTTCCGGTAGTTCGCCGGCAATGGATTCCAGAACATCGACCGGGGTCACTATGCCCTGGTTCATTCCGAACTCGTCGACGACAACCGCCATGTGCAGCCTGCGCTTCTTGAAGAGGTCGAGGACGCGAAGGACGGGCGAGCCTTCCGGAACGATCAGAACAGGTACCATCAGGGCCTTGAGATCGATTGATTTGCGGCGAAGCGCGGGGGCCAGCAATTCCCTTGCGTGCACCACGCCGACGGGCTCATCGATAGTGTCGCGGCAGATGAGCACACGGGAGTGGCGGGTCTCGGCGATCGTGGCTGCAATCTTGTCGATGCTGTCTTCCTGACCCAGCCAAACGATGTCGGGACGTGGGGTCATGATCACGTCCACGGAGCGGTCGGCGAGGCGCATGACGCCCTCGATCATCTCACGCTCCTGGGGAACGAAGATGCCGGCCCGTGTCCCATCCGCAATCAAGTATCGGACCTCCTCCTCGGTGACGGTTGCCGTCTTGGCCTTTTGCAGGCCGATGCTTCGCACCACAGCCTCGGTGGACGTCTTCAGCAGCCAGACCAAGGGCAGCGCGGTACTTGAAAGGGTATTCATCGCCGGCGCTAGGGCGGCCGCGGCCCGCTCCGGATTTGCCAGCGCCACCCTCTTGGGAACGAGCTCGCCGATCACCAGGGACACGTAGGTGATTGCAGAGACGACGGCGGTCATGGCGACCGCATTCCCGTGCGGTGCAATGACAGCGAGGCCGTTGAGCCAGTTTCCCAGCCGGATGGCGAGCGTCGCACCACCGAAGGCCCCCGCGACGATGCCGACGAGCGTGATGCCGATCTGAACCGTCGACAGGAAGCGGCTCGGATCCTCGATCAGTTCAAGCGCTACCCGCGCCCCGCGGCTGCCGGACGCCGCCATCGTGTCCAGTCGCGATCGTCGGGACGAGACGATGGCGAGCTCCGACATGGCGAGCAGGCCGTTGAGGAGGGTTAATGCCAGGATTACGGCTGTCTCGATGTAGACCATGTGCAGAGACCTCCCGTGACTGTCGACTGTCGCGGTGTCCGATTTCGCACCTTGGAGCCGGATCTCCTTCCTCGGCGCTTCGCAGGCATCGCTGCTCAGGCATTAATTGCCATCGCTGTCCGCGGCCGGCTTGCGCTGGATCAATGTGCGGCTCCCAAGCTGCACGTAGGCGAAGGTGCTCGATGGCGTAAACAAGGCCCCACGAGGCGCAGACAGGAGCGTCCAATGGCAAAGGTCGAGGTTGCGAAATTCAAGGCTGCACTCGACGATGACATGCTGAAAGTCACGACGTCGGAAAGCATGGTGCGGTAGGCGCAAGATCAGCAAGGCGCTCCTGACCCGACGATAGAACAGTGGGCAGCTCGCTTCCTGGGCTACCCGTGGCGAAGGTGCCCCCCTCATCCCTGGATGGTCGACCATGTCAACCGGACTCGACGTCTTCGATACAACTCTGCAACAAACCAACCTGTGGCTGAAAGACCTGATGGAGCATCTCGGGTTGGATCGGAAGCATGCGTACAGGGTGCTCAGCGCCACCCTGCACGCGGTGCGGGATCGCATAGGCCCAGACAACGCTGTGCACTTAGGGGCACAGCTGCCCATCCTGATGCGCGGCTTCTACTATGAGG
>JBAPMW010000033.1:0-15658 GCA_049278815.1 Hyphomicrobiaceae bacterium | reverse complement strand
ACCCTGCGTCAGTTCAGAAGTTTGCCCGCCGTGGCATCCTTGCATGCATCGGCCGGATAGGTCAGCGTCCCATCTGGCTGCAGGCTTGCCACGTCAGTCATACGCGCCGGCTCGATGCGGTTCGCGGCAAGGATGTGAAAGACGTCCTCCTTAGCCGCGAGCAAATAGTCCGCAATGATGCGCCGGTGGCATCGCCACCACACCGCTTCCGCGCACATGATGGCGCAGCGCCTCGCGTGTCCTGCCTCGCGCAACTCAGCCAAGCCGGATCGGAAGGCACCTGTCGTCGCGTAATCCGCATAGTTGTGAAAGCTTTGGTGTTCCCAGAACGCATTCACCGTCGGCGGCACGTCGCGTGCTTTGCCTCGCCGCCCCCCCAGCGTGGCTATGTATGCGTAACCGATCTGATATACGGACAGAGTCCCCGAGACTGTCTCGTGATTGTAATGAGGATTCGTTCGCGATCGCGGCACGCTTCGCACATCGACAACGAGGTCAACGTTTGCCTGCCTCAGCAGGTCAACGAACTCGTCCATTGGCCGTGTCGAATGTCCGATCGTGAAGAATGGTTTCGCCATAGTTGGATAAGCCGCCGCCGCGATTTACCTGCATGATAGCGGGTTCGCTGCTTTGAGGCTTTTTCTGGAGTGGCTGCATCTCCTCAAACGCGCCGTCACGTCGCGCATGATCACCGAAACGCCCGGAATCACACGCACTCACCGCTTGACGCTAAGCGAACTTCCCTTGTGCATTGCGACATGATCGGTTTTGTCGCTCTTGATCTCGTACTGTGGCTCGTGCTCGCTCGCGTGATGTGTGTGTCCTTTGCAGTCCACATCCTTCGTGTGCACCTTGAGGATCTTCCCACTCACGTACCCCGCCTCCGAGTTCCACCTCACGTGATCTGCAACCTTGAACCTTTTTGCCATGGTCCACCTTCGGAGATGGATATGGGTCGCAGCAGACCCGCGCGGAAGGTCCCGCTCCCAAGAAGAACATCAGTCAGATTCACATCTTTGCGATGCAACGCTCATTCATCGCCCATTTCCTGAGCAGGCTTTCTCGCGGGAGCAGATGTCGTCGCTCTGGCGAACGTATTAAACCGCGCCGATCCAGCGGCGGCTCCACCGGCGTTTCTGACTACGAGGCGCTTCCGCGCGCCCGGACCGCCCGCGTCCAGCGCCGCGTGCGTGCCAACGGCGCACGCTATGCTGCATCCAGCAGCGATCTGAGTGCCCGCGATCGGCAACTTCCGGCCCAGCTACTGGGGCGCGCCGGGATCTGGAACTACGACGCCGAGCAGAAGCCACGAGAGTCGCGGCTTCACTCTGATCGGTTGGCATCCATCTTTCCGCTCCTGCTTCCGCTGTTGGCACAGCCCAGAAGTCTTCGGCGCCGCAGCGATTCCGGCAAATATCTGAAGCACTTGCTCCGTCCACTTCACGATCGGTGTCATCGCGTCTTTAGACCAATCACACGAAGTGTTTGCACAAAGTATCATTTTTTGATACTTTACGAGAATGAAAAATGAATCCCCCTCACACGCTAGGGGCTATCTCGCTCGCTTGGCCGCGGGCGGACGGCATCATTTCACGTCAGGAGAAGCGCAGGCTGCTCTTGGAATCTCCGCGGCGGCCGCCAAGCTCGCGTTGAACCGGCTGGCCAAGCAGGGCTCGGTCGCTTCGCCAGCACGCGGCTTCTACGTCATCGTCCCGCCCGAGTACAGCTCGCTGCGCAGCCTCCCCGCTGACCAGTTCATCCCGGCGCTCATGCAGCACCTCGGGCTCTCCTACTATGCAGGCCTGTTGTCGGCAGCGCAGTATCACGGCGCCGCCCACCACCGCCCGCAGGAATTCCAGGTCATGCTCGCCAAGCCCAAGCGGACGATCGTCTGCGGCGCCGTGCGAGTTTCCTTCATCGTGCGCAAGCGCATCGGCGAAGTGCCTCTGCAAAAGTTCAACACGCCGCGCGGCACCATCCTCGTTTCGACACCGGAGGCCACCGCCATCGACCTCGTCGGCTATCCGCATCACGCCGGCGGCCTCGACAATGTTGCCACGATCCTCGCGGAGCTCGCCGAACGTCTCGACCCCGCAAAACTCCTCGTGGCTGCCCAGACAGCACCCATCCCCTGGGTGCAGCGTCTCGGCTATCTCCTTGATCGCGTCGACGCTGGCGACAAAGCCACCGAGCTCAAGACCTACGTGCGCAGGCTGGCCACCCAGTCTGTGCCGCTCCTGCCAACGGCCCCACACAAGCGGAGCCAGCGCGACGCCGCCTGGAAACTCTACGTCAATGCCAAGGTGGATTTCGAGGCATGATCCCGCGCGACTACATTACCGAGTGGCGCGCGCAGGCCCCCTGGGTCCAGGATTTCCAGGTCGAGCAGGATCTCGTCATCTGCCGCGCGCTCGTCGAGATTTTCTCACACCCCGTGCTGAAGGATGCCCTGGCGTTCCGCGGCGGCACGGCGCTGTATAAGCTCTACATGCGGCCTGCCGCCCGCTACTCGGAAGATATCGACCTCGTGCAGGTCAGAGCCGAGCCGGCGGGGCCGGTCATGGAAGCGCTGCGCGCCGTGCTCGATCCCTGGCTCGGTGCCCCGCGCTGGAAACAGACACAGGGCCGCGTGACCTTCAACTATCGCTTTGACTCCGAGGATGCGCCGCCCATCCGCCTCCGCCTCAAGGTCGAGATCAATTCGCGCGAGCATTTCACGGCCCACGGCTTCGCCAGCGCGCCCTTTGCCATTGCATCTCGCTGGTACGAAGGATCGTGCGACATCGCCACTTACACCCTCGATGAGCTGCTCGGAACCAAGCTGCGCGCGCTCTATCAGCGCAAGAAGGGGCGCGACCTTTTCGACCTGGCAACAGCACTCGCCCTGCCCGATGTCGACCCCGGCCGCGTCATTGCTGCCTTCCAGCAATACATGCAGCACGGCGGGCATGCCATCACGCGCGCCGACTTCGAAGAAAATCTCGAGGACAAGCTGAGCGATCCCCAATTCTCGGCCGACATCGGTCCCCTGCTCGCGCCAGGCTTCGCCTGGGACATGCAGGCTGCAGCTGATACTGTTTTGGAGCGGCTCATTCGCGCCTTGCCTGAACAATGACGCCCAACATACAGCGCGCCCCGTCAGTGCGAGACAAGATCGAAAAGCAGATGGCGCGCACTCCGCACGCTGCCCTCTTCCTCACGCGCTAGTTTGCCGGTCTCGGCACCGCAGACCATGGACTTTGTTATTGACGGACGAAGCTATATATCATATACTGCTTTCTCCGATCCAAGGAAAGTCATGCCGCAAGCTGCCGTGCCCCGGCTCGTCTCTGCCCCCTTCTTCAGCGCTCATCCGGTCTTTACCCGCGCCGAGTACGCCGCCGCGGTCGGCCGCCGCCGGGGCGACAAGGTCGTCTCGACCATGCTTGACCAGCATCTGCGCGCCGGCAACATCCGGCGAATCTCACGGGGCGTGTTCGCATCCGTGCCCAAGCATGCCGATGCCCGCAAATGGGTTGTTGACCGCTTCCTCGCCGCCTCACGGCTGCGGAGCGACGCGGTGATCGCCTATCACGCCGCCCTTGAGCTGCATGGCTGTACCTACACCGAGGGACATGAGGTGCAGGCAATCGCGCGCGGCGACCCTCGCCTGTTTGCGGTCATAGGCTTCACCTGCCGCTTCGTCAGGCCACCGCAGGGCTTCACTCCGCCCGACGGCATCATCAAGATTGACCGCCTCGGCCAGCATGTTCCGGTTACCACGATCGAGCGCACAATCGTCGACTTGTTCGACCGCTATGATCTGGCTGGCGGTGCCGAGGAGCTCTTCAACTCGCTCGATCTGGTCGCGCGGGTCGATGCCGCAGCCCTCGTCCGTTACGCCCACGCCCTCGGCAATGCCTCGGCTGCCGGCGCGCTCGGCTTTTGGCTGCAACGCAACCAGAAGCGGCTCGGCGTGCCGGACCGCGCCCTCGATCAGCTTCACAAACTGGCCCCGACCGAGTCACGCTATGTCCTCGGCGCCAAGCCTGGTGAGGGCAAGACCGCAAAAGGATGGAACGTCATTCTCCCTCGCGACGTCGCCGAGCGCCGCTACGAGGGTCTGTGAGTGGCAGCGCCTTCCCTTCAGACGCTCCAGCGTCTCGCCGATAAGACCGGCTATCAGCCCGGCACGCTTGAGAAGGTGCTCCGCCTCTTGGACCTGCTGCAGGAGATCGCCCGCGACGCGGTCCTCTCGGAACGGCTGGTCCTGAAGGGCGGGACGGCACTCAATCTCTTCCACCTCGGTCTCGACCGGCTCTCGGTCGATATCGATCTCAACTACATCGGCGCGCTCGACCTGACGCAGATGCAAACCGAGCGTCCCGAGGTTGACGCCGCCCTGAACAGGCTGCTCGTTTCCCAAGGGTACGCTGTCCGCCGCCAGCCCGATGAGCACGCCGGCGGCAAGTGGATGACGCGGTATACCTCCGCGCTCGGCGGCAATGCCACCCTGGAGCTCGATATCAACTACATGGCACGCCAGCCCCTGTTTGGCACAACACGCATGGATTCCGTTCCGTTTGGCGACACACGCGCCCAGGACACCCTCGTTCTCGACCTTCATGAGATCGTCGCCGGCAAGCTCGTCGCGCTTGTTGACCGCCATGCCGCACGAGATCTGTTCGATGCGCGCCGGATCATGGCCATCGAAGGGCTGGACTGGCGCCGGATCAAAGCCGCCGTTCTGGCGTACGGCGCTTGCGGCCGGCGTGACTGGCGCACACTGTCGCTCGCCCGCCTCAAGGGCGACCCGCGTGAATTTCGCCAGAAACTCATCATCTGCTTGCCCAGCGATAAGTTCGGCACAAAGGAGCAAATCGACGCTTGGATTGAGGAGACGGTCGCGCTCTGCCAGGAGAAGTTCGCCTTACTCTTCGACCTCACCGCAAACGAGCAGGCATTTCTCGACGGCATCCTTGACCGCGGCGAAATCGACGCCGCGCTGCTGGACGTTGCGCCCGAGGCCCGTCAGCGCATCGGCGCCATGCCGATGCTCGCCTGGAAGTGCCAGCATGTTCGAGAGCGCCGGAGATCATAGCGGTAGAGCAACTAGAGATTGCCCCGCGCTGCTTTCGCTGTCTTAATCCTTCCACGGGTCTCCCAACTTTGTGTGCGTTCCATGCCGATTCATTTCGCCACCTCGGCGGTGACCGTCAGCCAGCTGTTCTCGGGCAGCCATACCTACCGCATGCCCGAGTTCCAGCGTCCCTATAGCTGGCCCGAGGATCGGGCCGTGCAGCTCTTCGACGATCTTGAATCGGCATGCGTGGCGAGCGCGTCCCGCGCCTCGTCGGCCACCGAATATTTCCTGGGCGCTCTCATTGTCACCCAGCAGAGCCCGCGCGCGCCGTTCCTCATCGTGGATGGCCAGCAGCGCCTCGTCACGCTCGCCGCCATCCTCGCCATCCTGCGCGACCACCTCCCCCAGAGCGACTTCCGCGCCCGTCTGCACGAACGCATCGAGCGCCCCGCGGACCAGGCCGCCGACTATCAGAAGGCGCCGCGCATCGAGCTGCGCGACATCGATCAGGACGAATTCCTCCGCTGGGTCGTCAAGGACGGCGGAACGGTCCGCCTGCCGCGCGTCCCCGAGACGCGATCCACCGCCAAGCTTCTCGACGCCCTCAACCAGCTCAACAACAACTTTCCCACCGCCAACGAGGACTTCATTCGCCGCCTGGCGACCTTCATCCTCAACAATTGCAGCTTCGTCCAGATCACGGCGAACAGCGTTGACGACGCCTACAAGCTGTTCAAGAGCGTCAACAATCCCGGCCTGCCTTTGAGCGATCTTGCGCTCGCCCGGACCGAGCTGCTCGGTCCTTCAGCGCACGATCCTCGCCTCTGCGCCCAGATCGCCGGCGCCTGGGACGAGATCGAGGAGCAGATCGGCGACGACCAGCTTCGCAAGTATGTCGTCACGGTCGCGTCGCTCGTTCTGCCGGGCGCCTCCCAGCGCGATCTCTTTTCCGTCGTGCGCGAAATCTCCAGGGACAACCGCCTCGCTGGTGAATTCAACCGGAAGCTCCGCGAATTTCTGCTTGCCTATCGCGCGCTCGATTCCGCCGAGATCGATTTCGGACCCGACTCCGCCCGCATCAACCGGCATATCCACTGCCTGCTCAACACCCCCTTCGAGGACTGGCGCCCCGCCGCGCTCTTCTGGCTCACGCAAGGCCGGGCGGCTCCCGACAGCCTCGCCTTCTTTCGCGCCCTCGACGGCCTCTGCCTCGCCCTGCAAATCCTGTCCGTCAAGGCGAAGGCAGTCGCGCGCCGCTTCGAGCGCGTCATGGACGCCATCGCGGACAATTCCATCCTCAGCAGAACCACCAGCCCTCTCTACCTCACAGAGAGCGAGACCCGCAGCGTCCGCGAGCGCTTGGCCAGCCCCATTAGAAAGACATCCTACCTCAAGAACCTCCTTCTCCGGCTCAATGTGGCGGTCACGCCCACCGACATCCCGCCCTACTTCCCCACGGAAGTCGAGATCGAGCACGTTCTTCCCCAGAAACCGGGGCCCAATGGCGAATGGGGTCAAGCTTTTCCGGACGCTGCCGAGCGCGAGCGCCTCACCCACCTCCTCGGCAACCTCACTCTCCTCACGTCCAACAAGAACAAGAAGGTGAGCAACCTTCCCTTCGCGCAGAAGAAGGAGCGCATCTTCTCCCTCCAGGAGAACAATTGCTTCGCACTTACCGCCAATCTCGCCGGACATGCACAATGGACACCAGACACGATCCAGCGCCGGCAAAACGAGCTCCTTCGACATGCCTCGGAAGTGATGGGACTCTAGCCGCTTAGGCCGCCTTCCCCATCAGCATTGAGCAATCCGCACTCCCTGGCCAAGGTCATCGCCGTATCAAGCCTGTCCGGTGCGCGCATGGGCGGCTGGTCCCACCCGGCACGGCAAATCGAGAAGGAGAAAGCGCAATCGCTGGCGGCTTCGTTCGCCGATCATGAAGCAACGGGGATACCAATCATCGGATAGGATGAGCCTTCATCCGAGGATTCATATCATCGAAGGCCGGTCCATAAGACCCATGCTCTTTCAACCGCTCAGCCGACGAGCCGATAGACCATCCAGCCCGTCAGGCCAATTGCTGCCGCCCAAATGAGACCAATCACCACCCCCGCGCCGTGGCTCACCGGCTTGTCCTGCGCAAGCTCGGCCGCCTTGCGGTGCTCGGCCATGAGCTCGGGGGGAACAAGCTTGATGACGGCCAAGATGCCGAGTGGCACGATCAGCAGATCGTCGAGGTACCCCAGCACAGGAATAAAATCCGGGATCAAGTCGATGGGCGAGAATGCGTAGGCGGCCACACACAGCGCAAGCCCCGTGGCGTACCACGGTGTCCGCGGATCGCGCGCTGCGAGGTAGATCGCGTAAGTATCGCGCCGGATCGAGCGAGCCCAGTTCTTCAATCTGTCGGTCACGAGTGCCTCCTCTGGCAACACTAGGAGGCACCTGCCGGACGGGCAATCACCGCGGGCATCACGCGAGAGTTACAAGGTCCCGAACTAGCGCTAGCAGGGGCCGCGCGCGAGCCTTTGCGGATCGCGCCCATCAAGGCCATTATCAACCCGCTCAGCATCCGCTGAGCGCACAACAATCCCCGGTCTTGGATCCCCATGGCGCGGCAAGCGATCTCTTGCTGCAATCGAGGCCGCCCCAGAGCCTAAGCAGGTTGAATGCGCAACGATCACTCATCGGTTTCCTCCATTGGCGGCCTCAGCGAGGCAGACGCTCAGGCGCGCTTGAAGGCCGAGGGATACAACGAGCTGCCGCGGCCCGACCGGCGCACGCCTCTCCGCATCATTGGCGAAGTCATACGTGAGCCGATGCTGGCTCTGCTTCTCGGTGGCGGCGTCATCTACCTGCTGCTTGGCGATCTGAAGGAAGCGCTCGTCCTCCTCGCCTTCGCGATGATGTCCGTTGTGATCACAGTCGTCCAGGAAAGCCGCACCGAGCGCGTGCTTGAAGCCCTACGCGATCTCAGCAGCCCGCGCGCGCTCGTCATTCGCGACGGAATCCGCAAGCGTATCGCCGGGCGCGATGTCGCGCGGGGTGACATTGTCGTGCTGGCGGAGGGAGACCGTGTCCCCGCTGACGCGGTGCTCGTGCAAAGCCACACCCTGCAGACGGATGAGTCCCTGCTCACAGGCGAATCCGTACCCGTCCGCAAAATGGCCAGCACCGATGCGGCACCGGGCGCCAGCCGCCGGCCCGGCGGCGATGATCTGCCGTATCTGTTCTCCGGGTCGCTGGTGGTGCGCGGTACGGGCATCGCCGAAGTGACTGCGATCGGTGCACTCAGCGAGATCGGCAAGATCGGCCAGTCGCTCAGAGGCCTAGCGATTGAGCCGCCCCGCCTGCAGACGCAAACCCGCAAGCTCGTGCGGATCTTCGCCCTGGCGGGCGGGATCGTCAGCATCCTCGCCGTGCTGCTCTACGGCACGCTGCGCGGCAGCTGGCTCGACGCAGTGCTCGCCGGCATTGCCCTTGGCATGTCGATGCTGCCTGAAGAGTTTCCGGTTGTGCTCACGGTCTTCATGGCCATGGGCGCGTGGCGCATCTCGAAGGCGCGGGTGCTGACCAGGAGGGCCGCCGCAATTGAAACGCTCGGCTCGGCGACGGTGTTATGCACCGACAAGACCGGCACATTGACCGAGAACCGGATGACGATTGCCGAGCTGCAACTTACGGACGAGAGCGTATTCCGGCCGCGCGAAGCCTCCGGCACAACACTCCCAGACGCATTCCATGAGCTCGTCGAATTCGGCGTGCTCGCCAGTGCGCCGGACCCTTTCGATCCCATGGAAAAAGCGTTTCACGATCTCGGGCGCGAGCGTTTGGCCGGCACCGTGCATCTGCATGGCCCGGAATGGAAGCTTGTGCACACGTATGGACTCCGCCCCGGTCTCCTTGCCATGTCACAGGTGTGGCAGCCCGCCGCAGGCAACCAACCCTTCATCATCGCCGCCAAAGGGGCGCCCGAAGCCATCGCCGATCTGTGCCGCCTCAATTCTGCGCGCCGTACCACGCTGCTCACATCCGTCGACGCCATGGCCGCCGCGGGTCTGCGGGTCTTGGGCGTTGCCCGCGCCGCTTTCTCGGGGTCGACATGGCCCGGCACGCAGCAGGACTTCGCCTTCGAGTTCCTCGGCCTCGTCGGTCTCGCCGATCCCCTGCGTGCAAGCGCTGCTCCGGCCGTGGCCGAGTGCCGGTCGGCGGGCATCAAAGTGATCATGATCACAGGCGACTATCCCGCGACCGCCAAGGCAATCGCCCGCCAAGCGGGCCTTGACGGAGCCAAGGTCATGACTGGCGGGCAACTCGATCACCTGAGCGACGTCGAGCTCGCCGCGCGGGTCCGTACCGCGAACGTGTTTGCCCGCATCATGCCCGAGCAGAAACTCCGCATCGTGAATGCCCTGAAAGCGAACGGCGAGATCGTCGCCATGACCGGAGATGGCGTTAACGATGCGCCGTCTCTGAAAGCCGCGCACATCGGCATTGCCATGGGCGGCCGCGGTACCGATGTGGCGCGCGAGGCGTCCTCGATTGTCCTGCTCGACGACGATTTCGGCTCTATCGTCAAAGCCATCCGCCTCGGACGCCGCATCTACGACAATCTGCGCAAGGCAATGGGCTATATCTTTGCGGTGCACGTGCCCATCGCAGGACTGGCCCTGCTCCCGCTACTCTTTGGCATGCCCATCCTGTTCGGGCCCATGCACATCGCCTTCTTGGAGATGGTGATTGATCCCGTCTGCTCCCTCGTATTCGAGGCCGAGACCGAGGAGGACGATGTCATGCGCCGCCAGCCGCGCGCTCCCGATCAGCCCCTCTTTTCCGCTTCGCTCATCGCGTGGAGTGTTCTGCAGGGCGCGCTCTCCTTAGTCCTTGTGGCCGGAATCTTCATCATTGGCCACCGCCAGGGCATGCCCGACACCGAGTTGCGCGCGCTCGCATTCTTCTCGCTCGTCATGACCATCGTCAGCCTGATTTTCGTGAACCGGTCCTTCAGCGCCTCATTGCTCACGGCGTTCCGCCGTCCCAACCTAGCTCTGGCTTGGGTGCTGCCCGCCGTCGCGGCGATGCTGAGCCTGACACTGCTCTCGCCGCTCGCAAGCAACCTCTTTCGGTTCGGCCCCCTGCACTGGGACGATCTGGCCGTGACCCTCGGCGCCGGCCTCCTCGTATTGGTGGTGCTTGAGCTTTTCAAACCCATCTGGCGGGAACGGCTCACGACCTAATCGGATGAACCGGTTCTGGGTGACCTTTTCAGACAATCAAGCGACGATTTGGGCTCTCTGCCTGGCCAACTCCGCGGCGGCGATGAGTGCGTCCTCTCCGCGCCCCTTGACCGGCGATCCGGACAAATGCCGCCCTCGAGCGAGCCCAGATAAGCGATCAGCCAGTCGGGCATGACTTAGATCAACGCTTGCTGGTCGTGTTCCGGCGTTGCTTGGCACCGGCTCGCTTCCCGCGGTACCCTTACCTCATGAACTATCATGCCGTCGCCCTTGCTCTGTTCTCGGCCGCCCTCTTCGGCGTCTCGACCCCGGCGGCCAAGACGCTGCTCGGAAGCATCGACCCGACGATACTTGCGGGCCTGCTCTACTGCGGCGCCGGCCTTGGTGTCGCGGTCCTGCGCCGGGTCGGGCGGTCACTGATCCTCGCGCAGACCGGCGCTCCGGAAGTTCCCCTTCAGCGCAAGGATGTGCCGTGGCTTGCAGGTGCGATCGTGGCCGGCGGCATGATCGGTCCTGTTCTCTTGATGGCCGGTCTCGCCCGCACCGAAGCGGCAACTGCCTCGCTGCTGCTCACGCTTGAGGGCGTCGCTACGGCGCTGATGGCGTGGTTCATCTTTCAGGAGAATTTCGACCGGCGCATCGCACTCGGCATGGCGTGTCTCGTCGCGGGCGCGGTGGTCCTCGCGTGGTCGGGACAGCCGACACTTTCGGGCATGCTCGGTCCACTTGCTATCGTCGGCGCCTGCGCCGCCTGGGGCCTCGACAACAATCTCACCCGCAAAGTTTCGCTCGCCGATCCGCTGCAGATCGTCGAGCTCAAAGGCCTCATCGCCGGCCCCGTCAGTCTTGCGCTTGGCTTCCTTGCCGGCGGCAGCCTTCCCGCTTTCTCCGCGCTATCGCTCGCGGGCATCGTGGGTTTCCTCGGCTATGGCGTCAGCCTCGCGCTCTTTGTCATGGCCCTGCGGCATCTCGGGACCGCACGCACGGGAGCTTACTTCTCGACGGCGCCGTTCATCGGCGCCGTCGTGGCCGTCCTGTTCCTGCGCGAGCCCATCACTCTCCAGCTCCTGATCGCCGGCCTCCTCATGGGCTTCGGGGTTTGGCTGCACCTGACTGAGAAGCATGAGCACGAGCATGTGCATGACCCGATTGAGCACAGTCATCCGCACGTGCACGATGCGCACCACCAGCACACCCACGGGCCGGACGATCCGCCCGGCGAGCCCCACACACACCTGCATCGCCACGAGCGGCTCGTGCACAAGCATCCGCATGTGCCGGACATGCACCACACGCATGGCCATGCGACTGAGGCGGGCGGCGAGAGCACCAGCGCAAGCGCCTAAAGGGGGAGCACGCTCTATCCGGTTCGCGTCGCCCTCTCGCCTCGGTGGCCCGTCCTATCTATGATCGATTCGCATGACCGGCACGTCCGCTTCCCAAGAAATCACCCTTTACACCACGCCGAAAGGCGAGGTGCAGGTAGAGGTGCGTGTCGATGCAGAGACCGTATGGCTCTCGCAACGCCAAATGGCGGATTTGTTCGGCACGACATCAGATAACGTCGGGCTCCACCTCAAGAACATCTTCGGGGAGAAGGAGTTGTCGGAGAAGGCAACTACCGAGGAATTCTCGGTAGTTCGGACTGAGGGGCGCCGACAGGTCCGTCGCCACGTCCGACACTACAATTTGGATGCCATCATCTCCGTCGGCTACCGCGTCAACTCCAAACGCGGCGTTCACTTCCGTATCTGGGCAACCAAGACGCTCCGTGACCATCTCATCAAGGGGTATTCGCTTATCCCTGGCCCACGCACCAAGAACGCTCAGCGGCACACGGTCCCCCTCACCCCGGCCGCGCTCGAAATCCTCGAGGGGCTCGCCCCGAGAGCGAAGAAGGCCAAGAGCGAGTTCGTGTTTCCGGCGCGCGGCAAGCCGGAGCAGTCCTACACCGGCTATTCCAAGGGCAAGCGGGAGCTTGATGCCGCTTTCAACAAGAGGCGCCGCGAGGAGGCGATCGCGGAGGGAGAGTCGCCCGACGAGATCGAAGACCTAGACTGGACGCTGCACGATCTGCGTCGCACGGCCGCCACCCGCATGGCCGAGCTTGGCATCCTGCCTCACGTCGTGGAGCGCGTGCTCAACCACGTGTCAGGCACGTTCGGCCGCGTGGCCGGCATCTACAATCGCTTCCAGTACGTCGATGAGATGCGCGATGCGCTGACGACTTGGGAAAGTCACGTTCTAGGCCTCCTCGGCGCGAAGGACGGTCAAGCCGCTTAGGATCGGCTTTGGTCATCCATTTCGGGTTTTTAGCGGCCCTAATTAGCTGATGTGCCGGTGAATGGCCTCGCAGATGATACCGCTGATGTCGACGAGCCCTGCGCGATGCGCCACCGTATTGGTTGACACGATGCGATCTGCGCCAGCAGTCGTCAGTCGCTCGTAGGCGTCTTCGGCGAAAACGCCGTGCACGCCGACGACGATCGGAGCTGCGAAGCCCCGCCGCACCAACTGGGTGATCGCCCCTTCCATGGTCCTGCCCGAGGAGATGATGTCGTCCACCAGCACTGGCTGCCGTTCGCGCCAGCGTTCAATGTCGCGCACGGTGATCTCGACGTCGCGGTCGCCGTGCCTGACCTTTTCGAGCGTCGTGAATGGTGCGTTGGCGCCGCCCGCCACAGCGCTGACCCATTGCTCGCTCTCGACGTCCGGGCCGATCACGATAGGGTTCACGACGTGCTCGCGAATCCACTGCGAGATGCTCGGAGCCGCATGGCAGACGGTCACGGGCACGGAGTAGATCTCCGCCATCGACGATCGCCGATGGAGATGTGGATCGACCGTCACGATCCAATCGAAGCCCGCCGATAGCAGTCTGGCATAGGTCTTCGAAGTAATCGCCTCGCCTGGACTAAACCGTTTATCTTGACGCATGTAGCCGAGGTAGGGCGCGATCAGGCCGACACGCGCAGCACCAAGATCACGTGCCACGTCTGCGGCGAACAGCAGGCGCAAGGTCTTGTCGTCGGGGCGTTCAAGCGAGCAAATCAGCATCACGGCACGGGAGGCAGGCTCACAATCCAACCGCACATAGGTCTCGCCGTCAGGGAAGTGGCGAGTCGATAGCACGCCGGTGTCGGTGTCGAGACGTGTGGCGAGCCGCGCCGTCATTTCCTCATTGCCGGGCAGCGGGATCAACAGAGGTTTCATGGCACCTCACCGATCGCAATCATGCCGGATTGATTGGCAACGTAGTGCAGCGCGTAGTCGAGCTCGCCGCGCGCACGCGCGTGGACAGTGAAGAGCGGCTGACCGCTCTCAACCTTATGGCCGACCCGCGTGTGCAGATCGACGCCGGCAGCAGGAGCCTTTGGTGCCCCCGCTAGCTTGGCGGTCTTGGCGAGGCGACGGTTGTCGATGGCCGTGATTTGTCCGGAGACCGTAGCGAGCACGGGACGTCGATGGATCGATGCCGGCGGCCCGCGCAGCCCGCCCTGCGCTTCGCAAATCGCTGTGAACTTACGCCATGCTGCGCCCGAGGTGAGCACGTCGGTCGCGATCTGCCGTCCCATTCCGTTGGCCGCGCGTCCGGCAAGCTCGATCAGCTCACTCGCGAGATGCAACGCCCGCTCCCGCAGGTCATCAGGCGCATCAGCATGGCCTTGGAGCACTGCTAAGACATCGCGGGCTTCGAGCGCCGGGCCGATCCCCCTTCCGACGGGCTGGCTGCCATCCGTGCGAACAATCCGAACATTGAGGCCCAGGGCTGCTCCGACATGCGCTAGCCGATCTTCAAGCCGCGCCGCCGCCTGCTCCGTCCTGACTTTGGCCGTGGGGCCAACAGGAACATCGAGCACCAGATGCGTGGCGCCGGCAGCAGCCTTCTTGGAGAGCACCGAGGCGACAAGCTGGCCGTCGCTGTCGAAATCGAGCGGGCGCTCGACCTGGATGAGAATGTCGTCGGCCGGGCTCAACTTCACGGCGCCGCCCCACACGATGCAACCGCCCTCCCGCTCCACCACCCGCCGCATGGCAGCGAGGTCGAGATCGACTGGCGCCACGGTCTCCATGGTGTCGGCGGTGCCGGCCGGCGAGGTAATGGCGCGCGACGATGTTTTCGGAATCGGCAGGCCGAGTGCCGCAATGATCGGCACCACGACCATTGTCGTGCGGTTGCCTGGCAGGCCTCCCACGCAGTGCTTGTCCGCCACTATTGGATAAGACCAGGTGATGTGGTCACCGGCCGCGATCATGGCGCGCGTCAGCCCGACGGTCTCGTCGAGATCGAGGCGATCACCGGCGCAGGCCGTCACAAACGCCGCCAGATGCAGGTCCGAATATTGGCCCGCGGCAATGTCCGTGACGATTGCGCTGAAAGCGTTCGCGTCCAGCCGTTCGCCGTAGGCCTTTGCCCTGATCAAACTCTCTGAGGCAACGGGCTCGGGATGTCTGACCTCTACCGTATCCCCATCATGGGCGCCGAGCGCCTGCCAGGCCGCTTCGGAGAGTCCAGCCTCCTCAGGCGACAGCAACTCGGAGTGGATGACATTGAGCGTTGCCAGCAGGCTGCGGCCGTTGGCGGCGACGTGCACACGCGAGCGCGCGGCGAAGCCTTCGGACTGACAGACATGGCAGTCGGCGCGCATGTAGATGACGTGCTCGCGATAGGTGTCGATGCCGAGCCGCCGCAGCGTCAGGCGCGACGGCGACGTCGGGCCCGTATCATGGTGGACCTCGGAAACGTCCCAGTGGTCGATGGGGTTCATGCCACGCTCACCGTCTCGCGATAATCGGGAACATAGCAGTCCCAGTGCAGCTGCCGCTCGATGCGTTGGCGCAGCTGATCGGCCGCCTGCGGCTCGCCGTGGGTCAGATACGTCGTGCGCGGTGGCTCCTTAAAGTGCTTCAGCCAGTCCAGGATCTCCGCGTAGTCGGCATGCGCCGAGAGCGCCTCCAGATTGGCGACTTCCGCGCGCACGGGAATGTCTTGCCCATGGATGCGAATGGTCTCCGCCCCCGCGACCATGGCAGCGCCCCGCGTGCCGCCAGCCTGGAAGCCGGAGAACAGCACCAGATTGCTCGGGTCGGGGGCAAAGGCTTTCAGATGGTGGACGACGCGTCCGCCCGTCGCCATGCCGCTGGCCGACATGATGATCATCGGGCCTCTCTTCTCATTCAGCGCCTTCGAAGCCTCCGGCGTGTTCACGAACTCGGCGACCTGGCATGCCGCTGTGCACTCCTCGATGCTCAAGCGGTGCTGTGCTCGGTAGGTGTGGTAGATGCGCGTTGCATCCACGGCCATGGGGCTGTTGAGGTAGATCGGCGCCGTCCCGAGCTTGACACTCCTCCTGATGCG